>JANMPF010000344.1:0-3305 GCA_031369725.1 Rhodobiaceae bacterium
GGGAAAAAGCCAAGGAATTGCGCAGCCAGGGAATGACTGTTGAAATCGTGCACAATGATGGCAACGTTATCCCAGAACCAGAGGATGGCAACTAGTCCATTATCCTATCACATTTCCCAACGCCAATCTTGTGGAGGCATGACAGCGGTTGCATGTTTCGGAATCGTTGCCGGGCTCAGCGGTAAACCCTGTCATTCGGACAAGTCGTCTTGGCACGCTATGCCTTGGCGTTACCCGTACTCCTCATCGCCACACATCAGAGAAATTGGAAAAACCTGTTTACTAATTCAGCGTCTCGCTACAACGCCGTTCCTTGCCATTTCTTGATTTGTAATAGCCAGTTAGCCTATTGAATGAGGCGTATTTTGCCGCACAATAATTATTCCATGCAATTGATCCGGGTGGTGACAACAACATGCTCCGCTTGCCAACCACGGCGTCTGATGCGTTTGCCGGCGCTATCATAATTTTCTTGGTAACTTGCCGAACGATTTTCTTGGCCGGGGGCGTGACTCTGACATCGGCTTTGTGCTGGCCAATACAATTCCCAAATGAAGTGCGGTAGTCTGCCAGCCATTTGTCAACATCCGAGCTGTTGGCATTGGCAAAATCCTTGGCAACGCGTTCGCAAAACGGCTGCGTGTCTGCATCGGCTTGGGCGGAGAAAACACTTAATGCAAACATGCTGGCAATCATGAAAAATATACGCATACTCGAATTTCCTCGTGCTGATATCATGAGTTATCCCCGAAAATTGTGGCAAGCCCGCGGCAGTGGATTTTGCCACTCCGCCAGCTTTGGCGACATTTCCATGCCACTTGACACTTCTCCCCAGGCAAAGCGCAGTGCATCTTCTGGTTGATGGGGCCGATCTCGGGATGTTCGAGGCCATGTGAAATATTGTTCGCGGGTAGTTTCCGCAACGCGGGGAGGCGGTTTAGCTCTTGAAGGCCACCGACGTATTGGTTTTGAAAACAACCTTTTCTTTGACAACATCAACTACCCGCACGGATGGTTGAACCGCGTTGTGCAAAAGCCCGAAAAGCGGTGTCGAAAACAGCATTGCTATAGCTAAAACAATGGGTTGCACGATTTTCCGAATGGCTGTTTTAATGTTGGTCATCATACCAATAAGAACGGTTAACCCGACGAATGGTTCCGTTCACAATGGTGTGAAGTCCTCTTCCTGGGCTTTCGACCGTCGCCCGCGGCGGAATTTTCGCAGTGTTTTCAACGTCACTTCAATTTTGCAGGTTAACCCTTCGGCGTCGAAGATGCTTTCAATTTTTGCACCCGCTAGACTCTTTTCAATGAGCGTGGAGCCAAACCCACGCGGGCCCTGCATGGTGATCTCAGGTCCCCCACGCTCGCGCCAGGTCAGTAAAATCCGCACACTTGAATCCGGTTTGCGTTCGGTTCGCCATATGATCTGGATGTGGCCCGAGGGAACCGAGAGTGCACCATGTTTCAGGGCGTTGGTTGCGAGCTCATTGAAAATGAGGCTGAAAGGTGCTGCGTATTCCGCTGGCAGATTGACCTCCGGCCCAGAAATGTCGACCCGGTTGTCCTCATTAGTCACATAAGCGGCGAGTTGGTGTCTTACCAAGGCACCAAGCTCGGCCCCTCTCCAGTCATTAGCGGTAAGAATGTCCTGGGCTGCCGCCAGGCTGTGCAATCGTCCTGAAAATGCTTCCGCAAATTCATGCGGGTTGCGCGAGGTGCGCAGGGTGGACCTCAGGATACCTTGCAGTACCGCAAAGGAATTCTTGTTCCGGTGGGCAAGCTCTCGAGTCATCAACCGCTGTCGCGCTTCCCATTCCTTGCGGTCACTGATGTCATGAATGGCTACCGAAATTGACATTAACGTTCCATCGGCGGACTTGACCGGGGCAAGTGCGACTGAAACATAAATGAACGACCCGTCCTTTCGCACACGCCGTGCGTCATAGGGACCAACCGTTTCATTGGCGTGAGCCCGGCGGATCAAATCACGCTGTTCTTCATGCCGCGATGGTTCTGCCAGAATGCTCACGTGCTGGCCTATGGCCTCATCGGCCGTGTAGCCAAACAACCTCTGTGCCGCCGGATTCCAGGTTTCAATGACACCATCAAGCGTGATGCCGAACAAGGCATCATGGGACGCCACCGCCACTGCGGCCATGCGTGCTGTATAGCTGTCAGCACGCTTGCGCTGGCTTATGTCATGATTGGTTTCGAGAATGAGCATGTCACCATCATTGTCGATGGCTTGGTGACGGCTTTCAACAAATATCTGGCGTCCATCCTTGGCGCGATGTTCAAGTTCTCCGGTCCAGCTTTTCCCTACTTTGAGAATTTCCAGCAGTTCTTCCTTGGG
This sequence comes from Rhodobiaceae bacterium, assembly GCA_031369725.1. Classification (GTDB taxonomy): domain Bacteria; phylum Pseudomonadota; class Alphaproteobacteria; order Rhizobiales; family Aestuariivirgaceae; genus Aestuariivirga. The sequence continues at coordinate 2,357 of JANMPF010000344.1, forward strand.
CAAAGGCGATATTGTGTGCAACAGCTTGTGACTGGGTTGGCCCATGGCCTCCGCGCGGTTGTAGCCGTAAAGCTGCTCGGCTCCACGGTTCCAATCGACGATGCCCTTTTCCGGATGCCATACAAAAATCGGTTCGAACGATAAATCAATCAGGTTCGCCTGTCTGTTGATCGACGCTTCAACTTTTTTGCGCGCCGATATATCAACAGTTGCACCGGCAACGCGGACGACCTTGCCCGATGCATCCCGGAACACGCGGCCGGAATCAAGCACCCACACATAGTGGCCTGCCTTGTGGCGCATGCGGTATTCCAGTACATAACGGTCATCAACCTGCACATAGTCGGCATAGGCCAGGCGCTTCATGCGGTTCTCATCGTCGGGATGACGAAGCTTTGACCAACCTTCAATTCCACTGCCAATTTCCTCCGGCGACCAGCCCAGTATGCGCGACAGGCCACCGCTACGCCAAATCTCACCCGAGACAACATTCCAGTCGTAAATCAGCGCACCTGCGGCTTCTTCGGCTGTGGTGAGGCGTTCAGCCACCAGCCGCATGGCGTCCTCGGCGTTTTTTTGCCTGGTTATGTTTTGCGTAGCGCCAATGGCGCGTACCGCCACATTCTCGGCATTGCGGAGGAATCGTCCCCGAACTTGCCAGAATGCCCTCTCCTCATCCCCACTTTGCCCCCTGAATTTGAACGAAAAGTTTTCATCGCCGCTTTCATAGGCGAGGTTGTATTCATCCTGAATGCGGGCGCGATCATCTGAATGGACAAAAAAGGTCGCCTTGGCAGGGTCGGCGGAAAGTTCTTCGGGATAGCAGCCAATAACTCGCGCTGAATTGGGCCCCCACTTCACTTTGCAGTCTTCGAGATCAACTTCCCAGGCGAACATGTCAGCAGCTTCAGTGGCCAACCGCAGGCGTTCTTCACTTTCGACCACGTCC
>JANMPF010000073.1:0-3729 GCA_031369725.1 Rhodobiaceae bacterium
TCAATTGCGGGGCGAAGCTGGCTTGCTGCGGTCATGGCGTGGTTCCTCCTAAATTTGAAATGGTGGATAGAAATTGCGCCAGGGTCGCGCGAAATTCAGCAACATGCTTTGGCTTGTCCGTTGCTTTCGGGGTGATCTCAAAAAACCGCGATTGGGCTATTCTGCCCGCCAGCGTCTTGGCAAAGTCGAGAGGATGAACCGCATCAACTTTGTGGCCAATGACAAGCGTCGGCAGCCCAACGCCGCGAACCTCGGCTTCATTCACTCCCGGGCCATCTGTGGCAATGGCGCAAAGCAATGCGGCAGTTGTTTCGGGGTCACTCGCCGCAAAGAATTTTCTCAATGAGGCAAGATTATCAGGCGCTTCACGCGCTAGCCTTTGGGCGGTTGCTGACGCCTCGAAATCATCGGCGGAACGCGCCCGCAAATAACCTGCAACTTCGGCAAAGGGTTTCATGTTTTCAGGTGCCGCATTCCACAGCCAGGCCGGCCGTGCGAGGACCAGGGCCCTCACCCGTGCGGGGTTTTGAATGGCAATGCGTAAGGCAAGTGCTGCACCCATGGAAATCCCCCCCACAATGAAACGCTCAACACCACGTGAATCGGCAAAGGCCAGGACATCATCGGCAAAATTTGCCATCGAAAATTGCCTTACGTCCCCTGCGCCGGATTTACCCTGCCCCCGACATTCGAGCGTAAGGCGGCGAATTCCGTGTATATCGGGAAATATTTCCGCCACCTGGGCTTCATCACCGCCAAGCCCATGCTGGAATATGACCGGCAATCCTTCGCCGCCATCCCAGCCCTGGAGTAATGCTTCACCGCGTTGCAATGTGAACCAACTCATCAGGCAACAACCTCGCGAAGAAATGCGGCAACCGCCGGCGCTTCCGCCTCGCGGAAGCCGTGCGCAACAAGCGGACCGTCAAATCCCGCACCTCGCAGGCAGCGAATAAAATGCGGGAAATCGATTACGCCGGAACCTGCCGCAACAAAAGCGCCGTCAGCGCGCCTGTCCTTGGCGTGGGCCATGGTGATGTGTTCGCCAACGATATCAATGGCGCGTGCAATGATCATTTGGCTGTTGTCCGGCAAAGCCACTTCAAAAAGATTTGCCGGGTCGAGTACCACGCGAATATGGGGAGACTTCAACTCATCAATGAGCCATCGCGCATGTTCGGCCGACGATACAACATTGGCAATTTCCGGCTCAATGCCGAGGTCAACATTGCATTCTTCGGCAATTGCCAGGGCTTTGCCCATCTCCACCAAAAGATCGCGCCATGCCTCCTTGCTGGAATTTTCAGAATGATGTTTCCACTGGTCTGTAGCATCGCGCGTACCGGTGCAAAGTGTTACCAGCCGGGTTCCCATTCCCCGTGCCGCGCGAATGAGCGTGGTAAGACGGGCCAGCCCATCTGCGCGCACCGCCAAATCGGGATGAATCATGTTATAGGTTCCCGACACGGCAGCGATCGCCACATGCGATGCCGCACTCGCCTTGGCGATCTCGTCGACAATGGTTGGAGCAATGTTCTCCGGCATTGATGGCAGTCCAAGGCAGGCCATATTGAATTGTGCCACATCATATCCGGCATGTCGCACAGCGTTGAATACGGGGAGTGCACCAGTCGCCGCAAAAGTCTTGGCAAATATCCCGACCTGCATCAGACCGGACCTTGTGCGTCGCTGAGCCGAACTGCGTGACCAGAACGCACAGATTGGGCGATGGCCACCATGGCACGGACGGACGCCATGCCATCTGTGATATCCGCTCCACGCATGGGTGCGCCCTCAAGTATGGTGTCGGCAAAGCCCTCCAGTTGTCTGCGATAGAAATGTCCGTCAGCGCCCAGCGGGCGTCGCCAGGTGGCATCTTTCTCAGAGAAAATTTCGACGTCGGAAGATTTATAATACCAGGGGTTATAAGTCTTGGCGATAATGCTGCCGTTCTCACCGTAGAGCTGCAAGCCCTCATGCCAATCCATGCGCACCGCAACGGTGAGATCAAGATGCCCCATCGCTCCATTGGCAAAGGCCACGTCAACGAACCACGAATAGGCACCGAACTTTTCATTGAGCCGGGCGCTGACCTCAACGATATCACCACACAGGAAACGCGCTGTATCAACCAGGTGACTGCCATGGGCGAGCATGAAATAACGTCGCAGATCAGCCTTGGGATTTTCGCGGGGCTTCTTTGCCACAGCGCTGAGAATAGGTACAGGCTGCACCGCATCGGTGTTGGTGTAGCGGTGTGTGCTGTCACAATACCATGCCTTTAGCGCAAGCTGCTGACCCATTTCATCACGCACGAAATCACGTGCCGCTTCAAGACCTGGATCAAAGCGCTTCATATGGCCAATTTGAAGGATGTTGCCCGATGCTTTTACGGCAGCAGCCAGCGTCTCGACTTCTTCAACGGATACACCGACAGGCTTCTCACACAATACATGCTTGCCGGCACGCAAGGCGCGGCACGAGGCTTCAACGTGGAAAGTGTCCGAAGTGGCAATGATCACCGCTTCAACGTCCCGGTCGGCCAGCATGGCGTCATAGTCGACATATTTGCGCTGCGGCTGGTAGATTGTGGCCATCCGGTCCACCAGATCGCCTGCCACATCACAGATGGCGTAGAGATCAGCATTGCGGGCTTTCTGGCACGATTCAAAATGGGCAAACTGTGCAATCGGCCCACACCCCAGCACTCCCACTTTTAGCCTGCGCTCCTGCTTTCTGATCATGATAACGCCTTAAAACATATTTGTTCACTGCTTGAACAAATTACATTAGTGTACACCTGAGTCAAGAGACACCAACCAGATGACCAACCAGATTTTTATCCGCAACATGAACGAACGCCGGGTTTTGACCCTTTTGCGCCAAGAGGGAAAACTTTCACGTGCCGAAATTGCACGCCGCCTGTCTCTTACGCGTTCTGGCGTAACCTATCTCGTCGACGCACTTCTCGCCCTGAACCTTGTGACCGAGGCAACTGCTGGCCCCACGCCTTCGCGAGAGCTCGGCAGGCCCGGCGTGGCACTTTCACTCAATCCAACCGGGCATTATTTTCTCGGTGTCGAAATCGGCGTAGCGGTGATGCGTTTTGCCCTTGTCGATATGGCACTGCAACAGGCGCGAACAAAAACGCTTGACCTGCCCCACTCGCCTGATCCGCAACATGCCGTGTCACTCATCAAAAATTTTCTCGACGAATGTGAAGCCGACGCACGTTACAAAGATCGCATCCGCGCCATAGGCATAACCGTTCCCGGGTTGGTGCGCAGTGACGGCTTCGTGTTGCATTTGCCCATTCTGGGGTGGCGCAATGTGAATTTTCTGGCTCTCGTGAAACAGAGTTTCAACCTTTCCGTCAGTATCGAAAACAACGCCAATGCAGCAGCATTCGGCGAAGTCTATTGCAATCCGAAACAGTCCCACGATCTCATCCTGTTCCTGAAGCTTGGAAATGGCTGTGGCGGGGCGGCCATCATCAATGGCCAATTGCTCCGCGGCACCAGCGGCGTTGCCACCGAGTTTGGCCACATGCGCGTCTCTGATCATGGCCCCCTTTGTCATTGCGGGCAAACGGGCTGCCTTGAAACCCATGTCAATCTCGCAGCCCTTGCCCGTTACCTCAGCCAGGAAGGTGCCACAATCAATAGCGACCCCGCGGCAGTGGCAACGGCCATTGTCGCTGGAAATACTGCCGCAACCGCCGCCGCCAAA
>JANMPF010000348.1:0-2888 GCA_031369725.1 Rhodobiaceae bacterium
CCGATGACGCCCATTTTAAATCGCCCGATCATTTCGGCGGCTGGGTGCATGTAAAAGCCGAAAGCCTTGGACCGGAAGTCTTGCTGGAGGCGCTCAAGCAGGGCCATTATTACTCAAGCCAGGGCCCGCAGATCCACGACATCAGGGTGAACGGCAGTGAAATCAGCATCAGGTGCTCACCCGTTGATAACATCGCCGTTCTGTGCGGCAACTCACGTACCCTGGTGCGCAATGCATCATCGATAACCGATGCGACATTCGATTTGAAGAAACTGGAAGTTGGCTGGCTGCTCACCAAGCTAAGCCCATGGTTCCGCGTTGTGTGCATTGACCATGCGGGCAAAAAAGCCTGGAGCAACCCGATCTGGAAGGATGAGATTTAGACCTTTTCCATCTTCGCAAACGGAAACAACAAAATCGCCAATGCCGTAAATGCAGCACCCGCCATGAACGTGGCCCGTGATCCCTCAACGTCCCACAGGTAACCCGCAAGCGCACTGGCAATCAAAACCACCACACCGCTGACGAGGCTAAAAATGCCAAACGCCGTACCGCGCAAATCGACAGGAGCCGTATCCGCCACCATGGCCGTGAGTAGCCCCTGCGTGAGCCCCATGTGCAGACCCCAAAGGCCAACACCCAAAAACATGGTTTCCACCGAGGTTGAGTAACCCAGCACACCATCCGAAACCAGTAATACGGCCAGCCCCAAAAACAGCAATCCACGCCGCCCGAACCTGTCGGATAGAATTCCAACCGGATAAGACGTGAGCGAATACACAATGCTCATCACCACCAACACGAAGGGAATGTACCGCAGCGGCAATCCAACTTCCGAAGCTTTGATAATCAGAAACGCCTCACTGAAGCGCGCCAGCATCAGAAACCCCGCAGCAATGGTGACCAGCCAGAAATTGCCGCCAAGCAGCTTTGCAGTTGCCAAATTCAATCCGGGTTTTCGCGGGGCAGTGACTACAGGTTTGGGTTCCTGAATGCCAAACGCCAAGATGGCCACCGCCAGCAGCGCCGGAAGGCACGCAAACCACAAAACCGCTCGCACATTATCCACATAATAAATCATCAGACCAACCGCAGCCAACGGCCCCAGAAAGGCACCCACCGTATCAAGCGATTGGCGCAGCCCGAAGGCCGCACCGCGCAATGCAGGTGGTGTAATGTCAGCCACCATCGCATCCCTTGGCGCACCCCGAATGCCTTTGCCAACCCTGTCGGCGATGCGTGCGGTAAAAACCGCCGTGGCAGATTGTGCCAGCGGAAAAAGCGGCTTCACGATTGCCGCCATGCCATAACCGGCCAGTGCCAGATATTTGCGATTGCCAATCCGGTCGCTGATGAGGCCCGAAAACAGTTTCATGATCTGCGCCGTGGCCTCGGCAATGCCTTCGATCAGCCCAATCAGTGTGGCGCTCACACCCAATGTACCGATCAGGAACACCGGCAGAAGTGCGTGGATCATCTCCGAGGAAACATCCATGAAAAGGCTGACAAAGCCTAAAACCCAAACGCCACGCGGAATTTTTTGCATTCCACCCTTTAGCCATGATAATCAGGGAAAAACAACATACAGAAAATTATGGCGATGAAAAAAACCCGCACCGAGACTGACAGCTTTGGCCCCATTGAGGTAGATGCCACCCGCTATTGGGGTGCCCAGGCCGAGCGCAGTCTTGGCAATTTCAAAATCGGCTTGGAAAAACAGCCTCTGGCCGTGGTTCGGGCCTTGGGCATTGTCAAACGCGCCGCAGCCGAAGTGAACATGTCATTGGGCCGCCTCGATGCCACCATCGGCAACACCATTGTCAATGCCGCCCAGGAAGTGATCGAAGGCAAGCTTAATGATCACTTCCCCCTTGCGGTTTGGCAAACCGGCTCTGGCACCCAATCCAACATGAACGCCAATGAGGTGATCTCAAACCGCGCCATTGAAATACTGGGCGGTGTCTTGGGGTCAAAAAAACCAGTGCACCCCAATGACCATGTAAACATGAGCCAATCCTCCAACGACACCTATCCCACCGCCATGCACATTGCCTGTGCGGAAGAAATCCACCATGCGCTGCTGCCTGCCCTGCACAAGCTCCGCAATGCGCTGAATGACAAGGCAGGCGCCTGGAAACACATCATCAAGATCGGCCGCACCCACACACAGGACGCAACCCCTGTCACCCTCGGCCAGGAATTTTCAGGCTACACCAGGCAAATTGAAAACGGCATCGCCCGCATCGAGCAAACCATGCCGCTGCTGATGGAACTTGCGCAGGGTGGCACCGCGGTTGGAACCGGCCTCAACGCGCCTGTCGGCTTTGCCGAAATGGTCGCCGAAAGAATTGCCGCCATCACGCAGATGAAATTTACCACGGCACCCAACAAGTTCGAGGCACTTGCCGCCCATGACGCCATGGTGATGACCCATGGGGCAATCAACACGGTGGCCGCATCGCTGTTCAAAATCGCCAACGACATTCGCTTTCTGGGCTCAGGCCCCCGTTCAGGCCTCGGTGAATTATCGCTTCCTGAAAACGAGCCCGGCTCCTCCATCATGCCAGGCAAGGTGAACCCCACCCAATGCGAAGCCCTCACCATGGTGTGCGTGCAAATTTTCGGCAATCACGCGGCGGTCACTTTTGCGGGCAGCCAAGGCCATTTTGAACTCAACGTGTTCAACCCGGTTATGGCCTATAACTTCCTGCAGTCGGTTCGCCTGATGGCAGATGCTGCCACCAGCTTCACCGATAATTGCGTTGTAGGCATTGAAGCGCGGGTGGATAATATCAAGGCAGCCCTTGACCGCTCGCTCATGCTGGTCACCGCCCTTGCTCCCAAATATGGCTACGACCGCGCCGCCCACATCGCCAAAACGGCCCACA
>JANMPF010000109.1:0-2945 GCA_031369725.1 Rhodobiaceae bacterium
GACTGGGCCTGCTTCAGCATTTTCTTGCCAATGGGGGTAAGCCGAATGGCATTGGTACGCGCATCATCCTTGGTGCGGCGGCGCTGCAAATAACCTTGCGCCATGAGGCGGGCAACCAGATCAGCCAGCGTCGAACGGTCGATGCCGGTCATTTTTACAAGTTCGGTTTGGCTGCGGCCCTCATGGGCATCAGCTGCCAACAACACCGTGAACTGACGATGCGTCAGCCCCGACTTGCCCGTCTCACTCATGTAGAGATGAATGGAATACTGTACGGCCCGCTTTAACAAATGCGATAATGATCGCGATAGCTGTTTCACGTCTTTGTTGCCGGTCATCAGCCCCTACTCCTGAACAGTCAAATCAAACAGGTTCTTGATTCATCTGCCGTGTTGTATTTCAAGTGTTGCGTTGCCTTGCTGCATACGGTTCAAGGCCACCCCTCAAGGGCCTTTTCACGCCTGAAGCCAGAAAGTTGCAGAGTCCTAGCGTTTCGTTTCTTGGGCGGCAAGCAAAAAAATACAATGTTGCCGTAACTGGATTTTACCTAAAATCATCCGGACACGGATTACAACTCTTGACTTCTCAAAATAGGCGAATCAGGAGGAGGGTTTTTGCGGTGACGAGGCCTCTTCCTCGATCATGTGCCTGGCCATGAATGGCGCGTTCGCAAGTGCGAACAGCAGGGTAAGGCCGAGCAGGCCAAACACCTTGAAGTCAATCCACATGTCGGTCGAGACATTGCGCCAGATCAATTCATTGAGCCCGGCAATGGCCAGAAAGAATACGCCCCACCGCAGCGTGAGCGTGCGCCAGGCCTCTTGCGGCAGGTTCACCGCCTCCCCCATCACCGATTTCAGGAAGGTCTTGCCGAAATACAGGCCACCCAGCAGCGTGATGCCAAAAAACAGGTTGATGAGCGTCACCTTCACCTTGATGAACGTGTCGTCATGCAGATAGATCGTGAGGCCTCCGAAGATGCCAACGAAAATTGCACTGAACAGTGGGAACCTGGCGATCCGGTGGGTAAGCACCCACGATACGACGAGAGCCACAGCAGTGGCACCCATGAAAATGCCCGTACCCCAGAACACCCCGCCCCTCCAGTTGCCCGCGAAGAAGGCAAGCAGTGGGCCGAACTCGACGAGGAATTTTGGAATGGGTTTCATGTCTCGCTCAGTCCTGAAATGGCGCGCGCAAATGCATCAGCGTCAAAGGGTTGCAGGTCATCAATGGTTTCACCAACGCCGATGGCGTGAATGGGTATCTTGAATTTTTCAGCTATGGCCACCAGAATGCCGCCGCGCGCCGTGCCATCCAATTTGGTCATGATAAGGCCGGTGACGCCGGCCACTTTGGTGAAAATATCCGCTTGCGAAATTGCATTCTGCCCGGTTGTTGCATCAAGCACCAGCAATACCGCATGCGGGGCAGTTTCATCCTGCTTCTTGATGACGCGCACAATCTTGTCAAGCTCATCCATCAGGTAGGCCTTGTTCTGCAAGCGGCCCGCCGTGTCAATGAAAAGAATATCCGTGCCGTTTTCGCGTGCCGTTTGCATGGCGTCATAGGCAAGGCCCGATGAGTCAGCCCCCGTTGGCCGCGAAATGGTTTTGGCACCGATGCGATTCCCCCAGATGGTGAGCTGCTCAATTGCCGCGGCCCGGAATGTGTCGCATGCTGCGAACATGACCTTGAAGCCTTCCTGCGTGGCAATCGATCCAAGCTTGCCAATGGTTGTGGTCTTGCCTGCACCATTGACGCCCACCACCAGGATGACGAAGGGCTTTTCGCTGCCGAAATTGAACGGCACTTCCACTGGCTTCAAAACCCGCGCCACCTCTTCTGCCAAAATGCGTTTGACTTCTTCCGGTTCGATTTCCTTGTCGTAGCGCCCGGCGGAGACTGCCTTGATGATGCGCTCGGCAACCGCAACGCCGAGATCAGCCTGGATGAGCACATCTTCAAGCTCTTCAAGTGTTGCCGCATCGAGCTTGCGCTTGCTGAAGATGGAAGTGATCGACGTGGTGATAGATTTTGACGACTTGGAAAGCCCCAGCGTAAGCCGCGACAGCCAGCCCTTGCGCGCTGCAGGCTCAGGTTCAGGTTCCGGCATCGCAATGACTGGAGCCGGAACAACAGGTTCAGGCACCTTCTCAACAGTTGCAACGGGAGGCGGTGGTGGTGCGACAACTTCCACTTCAACGGCAACAACCTTGGCCACAACTTTCTTTGGCTCAGGTTTCTTGACAACATTCCCCTCTCCCTTGCGGGGAGGGGTTAGGGGTCGGGGTCGCTCTGGCCTTGAGGTTTTAACGGCAACTTTCCTCGGCGCGAGTTTCCTGGGTTCAGGTTTCTTGGGCTCAGGCTTTTTAACTTCAACCTTTTTGGGCTCGGGCTTTGCCTTGGCCTTTGGCTCCGGTTTCTTTGGTTCTGGTCGTTTAGGTTCGGGCTTCTTGACTTCTGCCTTTTTGGGTGAAGGTTTTTTGACTTCAATTTTTAGCGGCACAGGCTCCGGTTTCGGCTCAACAACAACCTCCGGAACTTCCTCAATCGCAACAGGCATCGGCGCCTCAATTTGCGCGGTCACAACTTCTTCAACAACCACCGGTGCCGGCACTTCGTTGCCCTTGCCGGTGATGCGGTTGAAAAGTTTCTTGAAGAAACCGCTCATGCAACAAGCCTTGCTTCGAGATGACTGGCATTGGCGGCAGTCACCTCAGCCTTCACAATGGCACCAGGCTTCAGGTCTTGCGCAAACCTTACATTGGCAAACTGTTCATTGCGGCCCGCGTTCATGGTTTCAACCAGCACGCGCTGGATGGAACCAACCGATGAATTCAAAAACTGCGTAAGCCTCTCCTGCCCCTTGGCGCGCAGGCGCATGGCCCGGGCTTTGATCACCGGCCTGTCCAGCTGCGGCATGCGCGCCGCTGGCGTTTCGG
>JANMPF010000110.1:0-7395 GCA_031369725.1 Rhodobiaceae bacterium
TAGGCAAACTTGCTGGTTCGGTCGGTGGCAACGAAGAGATGAAGCTTGCCTTCTGCAGTTCTTACCTCGGCAATCTCGGCATGGAAGTAGCCAATCGGATAGGCCTTGAACTTCTTCTTTGGAGCCTTGTTGCCTTCAATATCTGGCAACCGTTCAATACCATGGCGCTCAGCCAGCGCCCTCACGCTCTCTTGACTATGTTGTATCGCTCGGCGGACTGCCTCAGTTGTCGTGGCGCTCCCGTGAAGAACCTGGCCCATAGTGCCTCCTTCCATTCGATGGTCAAAATCGTACCATCATTTAGTTGCTTTTTAGCAATTGGCTCGCAAGTTCAGCAAAACCCTGGCCGCCGGGTTTTGTCGTTACCCATGTCGGGGCTGCTGGCAGGCTGTCTTTGAAATTCATGACATTGGCAACACCAACCGAGTTTGGAAAATAGCCAAACATGGGGGCATCGTTGGGACTGTCACCTGCAAAGACGATGACTTCGCGATGGGATTCTGCATCAATTCCAAATTCATCGAACAACATGCAAAGACTGGTTGTCAGCTTGTCATATCCACCAAACCAGCCATTCACATGAATGGAAGATACCTTGGCAGTGGCACCTTGCCGCTCAAATATTTCGACGATGCGTTTTACTGTGGCCGGGGGAAGCGGGGGAACATCCTCGGCAAAGTCAATGGCGAGGTCGGCTTCGCGGTAAGCCTGGTCACTGGCAATCGCCGAGCCGGGAACCAGGTTGATTATTTGGGATTGCAGGGTGTTGAGCCGTTCACGGTCAGCGGCGCGCTCCGTGCGGGATTTCATGTATTTGCGGATCATGCGGCTGGCCGGCTGATCATAGCGAAAATAGAACGCGCCATTTTCTCCCACCACGCCATCCACCGGCCATTGCCGTGCAATCATGTCACACCATCCGGCCGGGCGGCCCGTCACCGGAATGACAATCAATCCTGCCTCGTGAAGGTTCTCAAGAGCCTGATAGGCAATGGCGGGAAGGCGGCCGGATTCAGTCAAGGTATCGTCGATGTCGGTCAATACCACCCGCACCTTGCGCCTCTCGGCGACGGAAAAACCTTCAATAGGTTGAAACACTGGTCGCGTGCCAGACGAAGACTTCATAAGCGGTACTCCGATTGAGTTGCCGAGGTACGCTTCCAATGGCGCAAACAGTTGGGCACAAAAATCATCATTGACACAATAATATATTAGTTCTTAACTTGTTTGAACAATTGTAATTGAAAAAAACAAAAGTTCCAATGGGAGGTTTAGGGCGTGATTGATGATCGCATTATTACACTTTGCCTTTTCTTGAGGCGCCACATCACTTCATGACGACTGCAGCGGCAAAAACAAGTTTGTTGCCAAGGTGGATGACATCCGAACATCCATTTCCCTGGCTGTTGCCCGCCTCGGCCCTCATGGTGATCTTCGGCCTTTATCCCCTGCTTTTTGCGATCTGGCTGTCCCTGCAACGCAAGCATCCCGTTACACGCAAGCTCGTGTTCAACCCCGGATATAACTGGGCGAAGATCTTCGGCGATGAGCGGGTATGGAACGCGCTCCTCAATACGTTTGTCTATACGGCCGTGGCGATGCTGTTCCAGCTAGTGCTCGGCATGCTGATTGCGATTCTGCTTGATTCGGACCGCAGGGGCTATGCCCTCCTGCGCGCCTTGATGACATTACCGCTGGTCGTGCCACCTGCGGTGACGGCTATGATGTTCCTGCTCATGCTCAACGGTTCATTCGGTGTGGTGAGCGCAGGCATCTATGCGACGGGATTGCTTCAGCCTAATCATGTCATCCTAGGCCAGGCATCAACGGCGATGGCCGGTGTCCTGCTGGCAGAAATCTGGCAATGGACGCCGTTCATGGTGCTGATCATGCTGGCGGGGTTGCGATCCCTGCCGAAGGAACCGTTTGAAGCGGCCGCTATCGATGGTGCGACACCAGTTCAGGTTTTTTTCAAACTGACCCTGCCAATGATGTCGAAGGTCATTGCCATTGCAGTGCTGATCCGTGGAATAGATCTGTTTCGCGCCTTTGACTATGTGAAAGTAATGACGGATTCAGGGCCGGGAACGGCGACCGAGACGATGACGTCTTATGCGGGGCGCATTTATTTCGGCAACGCGGATTTTCCCTATGCTTCCACAATCGCCTTGATGACACTCATTCTGGTGATTGTTGTTTCAACACTGTTTATGAAGATCTTCAAGGTAAAACTCTGATGGAATTGTCACGGCCATGGCAATTGTTGCGTGACGCGCTGGCGGTCATCGTCACTGGCATCTTCATGTTCCCCATGTTCTGGTGGGCGCTGACGTCAATCAAGCCGACGGATGCGATCTTCGACAAGGACCGGATCATCTGGTTTGATTTTGCACCAACGCTGGTGAACTATGCCGTTACCCTCCTCGGCCTCTCGCGCTCGCAAATGGCCATCCAACAGGGCCTTGGCATGGGTGTGACGGGTGATGGCGGCTATGACTCGCGCCGCACCATTCTCGATTCCATTGTCGTATCGATTGGCTCGACCACCATCACAATGCTGGTGGCGGTGTTTGCAGCCTATGCCTTGTCGCGCATGGTTTTCAAGGGCCGTGAGACTTATCTCAATTGGGTACTGGGCCAGCGCTTCATGCCACCCATTGCGATTCTCATTCCGCTGGTGACTATCTACAAGACCGCAGGCTTGCGCGATACTGATAACATCTACATGGGCTACCTCGGCTTGATGCTAATTTACGCCCTGATGAACCTGCCCATTGCGGTTCTGCTGATGAAGTCATTCTTCGACGATATTCCAAAGGAAATTGATGAAGCGGCCATGATCGACGGCGCTACGCGCATGCAGACCTTCCGGCGCATTGTGCTGCCAATGGTGCGCGGTGGCGTGGCAGCTTCCGCCGTTTTATGTTTTATTTTCGCATGGACCGAGTTCCTGCTGTCCTTGTTTCTCACCACGGAAATACGCACGGTTCCGGTCAAGATTCAAACTTTTGTCACTTCAACAGGCAATGAATGGGGCTTTATTGCAGCGCTTGGCACGGCTGCCATTGTGCCGAGCTTCATCTTTATTTTGCTTGTGCAACGCCATCTGGTTCGCGGCCTCACTCTTGGATCCCTGAAAGAGTGAGAATGCGAACGAGACCTTTAACTATAAACCATTGGGAGGAAGTAAAATGAGCTTCAGAGAATATGACAAAAAGACGTTTATCGCCGATACCGCACGTGATTTCGCCGCTAGGCGTATTTCCAAGCGCGACTTCCTGAGGAAGATGGGCATGGCCGGCGTGGGCCTCTCGGCCTTTGGTGTTGGCCTTCTCGGCAACACGCGCCCCTATCGTGGAAACCTGAGCCTGTTTGGTACAGAAGCCATGGCCCAGGACGCCAGTGTGACGCAGTGGTTGAAGGATGTCGGTTCGAAGTTCAAAGGCACAAAGATCCGCTACACGTCGGAATCAACGCCGCCGACAAACGTGCTCGCTGAAATCAAGAAGGAGTTTACCGATCCGACCGGCATTGAAGTCGAAATCGAAATCGTTCCTTTGGAGCAGGTTCTCGCCAAGGCAACGCAGGACGTGCAAGGCCAGCTCGGTACCTATGACCTCTACTATCTTGACCAGTCATGGGTTGCCACGTTTGCACAAGACACGGTTGATCCTGTGGCCTACTACAAGGACAAGCCGGACCTTGCCATGCCAGGCTTTGACTTCGATGACTTCTCGAAGCCACTGGTATCGGGTCTTGCCGAATATGAAGGCAAGTGGGTTGGCATTCCTTTCGATATTCCGATTTTCATCACCATGTACCGCAAGGACATCCTTGAGAAACATGGCATCAAGCCGCCAACTACTGTGGATGAATTCACCGCTGCGGTGAAAATGATCACTGAGGCTGAAAAGTCCAATGGCATCTACGGTACGGGCCTGCAGGCCAAGTCCGGCCACTACTCGCTGAACTGCGACTGGACCCAGGCTGTCTGGAACGAGGGCGGATCGATCTTCGGCAAGAACAAGAAGTTTACCGGTAACGATGAAGCCGCTGTGCGTGGTTTGCAGTGGTATCAGGAAATGCTGAAAAACTCGCCGGCTGAATCGACCAACTCCACATGGGACGGCCAGTGGCAGATGATGCATTCGGGCCAGGTCGCCCTCATCAATTCCTGGGATGAATTCTTCCCCGGCATGGATGGCGACGATTCCAAGGTCAAGGGCCTGTGGGAAGCAATCAAGCCCATCACCGGCAAGCCTCTCAGGGCAGTTGCCGATGCCGGTTTCGGTGAAATTCCAAACAACGGCCACCAGGGCGGTTCGATTCTCGGCCTTTCAAAGTATTCCAAGAACGTCGATGCCGCATGGCTGTTCATGCAGTGGGCATGTTCGAAGGATGTAATGACGCGCTGCACCCTCGCAGGCGGCTTTGCGCCAATGCGCCTGTCCTCGTTCGACGATCCGCGCGTCAAGGCAAAGGCTGTAGTTGGCCCGGGCACGACGCGCCATCTCGAAGTGGTGAAGTGGACGATCGACAATGCCATGGCTTCCGAACCAGACATGCCGCTTTGGGCTGGCTTCTCGAACAACGAGATCCCGGTCAATCTCGGCAAGCTGTTGACGGGCCAGGACTTCGGTGGCGATGCCAAGAAGTGCATGGACACCATTGCCGGTCTCATTGACGCACAAGTGGCCGATGCGGGCCTGCTTTAATCCTCAGGAAGGCGGGAGGCGGCTTCGTGCTGCCTCCCCTTTTTATCACGCATGAAACCCGATCTTGTCATAGGCCTTGATTCATCGACGACCACAACCAAGGCTATTGCCTGGGACAGGCGCGGCCATGCGGTTGCCGAAGGCCGGGCCGGTGTGCCTTTGAGCAATCCAAGGTCCGGCTGGTTTGAGCAGGATGTAAGCGACTGGACGAATGCTGCCGCAAAGTCACTCAAGCAACTCTCGCGGAAAATTGACATGGCGCGCGTGGGTGCAATCGCCATTTCCAACCAGCGTGAATCCTTCGCGCAATTTGATTCCGGTAACAGGGCCCTGCGTCCCGGCACATTGTGGCTGGATGAGCGGGCCCATGTTGAAGCCAAAGAGTTGGCCCACCTGATCGGGGCCGAAGAACTGCACCGCATTTCCGGCAAGCCCAGCGATGTCACGCCCTGCATAGCCCGCTGCCTTTGGCTGGCCAAGAACATGCCCGGCCTCTGGAAGAAAACGGCCATGACGGCTGAAGTGCACGGGGTATTAGTACATTTTCTCACCGGTCATTGGCACACGTCGACGGCCTCGGCCGACCCGATGGGACTGATCGACATGGAGCGTTTTGATTGGTCCCAGGAACTTCTCGCCGCGGCCAAATTGAACCGGTCACAATTGCCAAGGCTGTTCCGGCCCGGAGAAGTCATTGGCGAAATTACTCCCGCAGCTGCGAAGCTCACGGGTTTGAAGGCGGGAACGACGATGGTAGCGGGCGGCGGCGACGGGCAATGCGCCGGCACGGGTGCCAACACCTTTGTTGCGGGCCGCGCCTACCTCAATCTCGGCACGGCTGCAGTGTCAGGCAGCTTTGGCAAGAGCTATGCCCATAACCCTGTGTTCCGGACAATGTCTGCCGTGGCTGAAGAGGGTTATTCCTACGAAACAGCCATTCGCACCGGAACGTTTCTGGTGAACTGGATGGTGGAACGATTGTTCAACGTCAACACCAAAAGAAATCCTGGCATACTTGCGGTGCTTGAGCAGGAAGCAAAGGCTTCGCCATTGGGCAGCCGCGGCGTGGTATTGGTGCCCTATTGGTCGGGCTGCATGACACCCTATTGGAACCCGCAAGCACGGGGCGTCATTGCCGGGCTTTCCGGCAATCACTCGCGCGGCGATATCTACCGCTCCATCCTGGAAGGCATCGCCCTTGAACAGGTGATGATGACGGATGGCGTACAGGCTGCCACGCAGATCATTGACCACTTTGTCATCATGGGCGGTGGCGCACAGTCTGATTTATGGTGCCAGATCGTGGCCGATGTAGCGGGCCGTGATGTCAAGCGGCTGGAAACAGTTGAGGCTTCTGCTCTCGGGGCGGCCATGGCGGCGGCCAAGGGGATCGGGTGGTTCAAGAGCATTCCTGCCGCTGCCGCAAGCATGTCTGGCAAGCCGTCCAGGGCATTTTACCCGCGGACCAAGCAAAACAAGGCCTACCGTGAACTGATGGCAATATATCGTGACTTGTGGCCAACGCTTTCCCAATGGAATGCAAGGTTGCAAGCCTTTTCTGGAGACACTTGATGACGGATTGGAATGCCCTCATACGCGATGTTGTAAAGGGTGATTGGCCTGATCCGGAAACCGGAAGGCCCGCCAACGTACCCTTTGAAACCATTCGCATTGAGAATGCCCTCGATGGGGGTGCCGCTGATCTCGTCGGGCCTTTGAGAATTGGCAAACGCATCGCCGTGGTCAGCGATGTCAACACTCATGAAGCCATGGGCAAACGTGTTGCGAAAGAACTCAAGGCGCTCGGTAGTATCGATGAGGTTGTCATGCCCGGTGATACGCACTGTGATGAGCCAACAGTTACCCGTATGCAGGAGCTTACGCGCCATGCCGATGCCATCGTCGTCGTAGGTTCAGGCTCGCTCTCCGACACTTGCAAGTTTGCGACATTCAAGGACGGACGCAAATACGCCTGCTTCGGCACGGCCAACACAATGAATGGCTATGCGGCATCCACGGCCTCGGTAACCTTGAACAATGGCTACAAGGTTTCGCTGCCAGCCCATGCTCCCCGCGGCATTTTCATTGACCTGAAGGTGTGCGCGGACGCACCTGTCAGGCTGTCTGCCGCAGGCCTGGGTGACAGCCTGTGCCGTCCTACGGCGCAGATCGATTGGTGGGCTTCGCACCGCCTGTTTGATACTTTTTATTCCGCAACGCCGTATTCACTTATGGCGGATGATGAACCTAAAATGATTGCTTCCGCCGGTGACCTCGCCAGGCACGATGTTGCTGCCAATGGCCATTTGCAACGCGTGCTGATGCTGTGTGGTTTCGGTGTGTGTTTCACCGGCATTTCACATCACGGCTCGATGGGTGAACATCAGGTGTCCCATTGGATTGACATGTTTACCGGAAAAGACCACCCCGGCACCACCCATGGGCAGCAAGTCGGCGTGGCCTCACTTGCCGTCGCACGCTTGCAGAATGAAATCCTGAAAATGGACAAGCCACCTCAAATTCGCGCCACCCACATTGTGGAGACGGAATTTGTTGATCGTTACGGCCAAGCCATCGGATCAATGTGCTTTGGCGAGGCGAAGAAGAAGGCCTTCGACAAGCAAGGTGCGGCGGCTTTCAATGACAAGCTCGAAGGTCTCTGGCCGGAACTGCGCCATGA
>JANMPF010000124.1:0-5896 GCA_031369725.1 Rhodobiaceae bacterium
AGTATGCCGATGCGCGTGCATATTTTGGCCTTGAATGCCGCGGCATTGAGGCCGGCTGCCTGGGCACTTCCTGTCCTGATTTGTCGCGCTGCATCTTGAACGCTGGATTGAAGAACATATTCGGTAAACAGCATCAGGCCCGTTTCAATGATGCAGCCCAATACAAATATAAATGGAAAAATCACGGTAACGAATTCGATAGCTGCAGCACCACTTTCAGACTTGCCATAGCCCGTCATGAATTTTGGGCGAATCTTCGCAAACAACCCCCGCATCGGCATCTCCAACATTGAAACGGCATTGGCCTTGGATACCGCCTCATTCCCAATGTGTGCTGACGTTACCAATGGGCTATTTTTTTAGCTTGAAAGAATTCAATCAAATTTGAATCAATCCGGTCGACATGAAATTCTCATTATTATTGTGAGGAAGGAGGAGGGGCCGCCTGTTGCGAGGCCGAGGAGTCTTTTGCCCAGGCAGACTTCTTCTGATTCAATTTTATAATGTCGTCCGTCCATGTGTGGTCGTCACCAATCTCGACCGTGGTTTCACATAAGGGCGTACATTCGTAGGAGTAACGACTTCCCGCCTTGAAAATTGCAAGAGCATTTTTTTGAGTGGTCTGTACGGTGATATCAAATGAACTTATCTGGTTTCCGTCCTGATCCAGGATAACCATGTTTGTGGTACCGTAACTACGGCCGTGCACAAAAATCCTTGTGCCCTGGACTGTAGCATCTGCAATGCTTGGATTTCCGATGACAACGGTACCTGGGTTGCCCGAAATGCTCAGAAGTTGGGTCTGGTCCGTCAAAATAACGAGATCCTGTGCCGCCAACGCCGTTGAAGAAGTCAGGAGAGCCAGCAAAAGGGCACCCAGGGTGTTGCGTAACAGGTTCATGTCATTATTCCTCAGTTGTGATGTGGAGCATTTGCCAATCACAGGCCAATCTGCACGGGAATGGTGAATCTTTTGTTACGAATTTGCATGAAATTGAGGATTGGGGCGCGCAATTGCTTAACCACACAAACTGAAGAAGGGTCTTCGCCTCCAATCCAATCGTTGCGGTTCAGCATGCATTAATGTGCGGTTGATAATCACAGGTTGCGCACAAAGACAATGCAGAAGATACAGCAATTGGCTAACCGGGAACCGTAAATTACTTTGGAGAACGCAATAAGCAAGTTTGGAATTTTCATAGATAGCGAAGCGGGTGCAACTGCAATCGAGTATGCACTCATTGCTTCAGCCATGGCATTGGCTTTGGTGTCAGCGATGCCAGCACTTGGCACGATCATCAAGACCAGGTTCGCCTTCATCGGTACTAAAATTTCCAGCGGTTCTTGACATCCCAGGGTTTGGGGTGGCGGCCGCATCGTTTGGATCGATGAATGGCCGTTTGTTGTGGCGTCTCAATCTTCTGGAACTGCAAGTGCTACCCGAAGAATCCATATCGTGTGATAAATACTCAGGTAAAACGCACAAAGCTGCAATGTGTTTATTGAGAAAATTCCCAATAATTGCCCGCAACGCAAATGTGGTTAGACTTGTGATAGTCAAATAATATCATCCAAAGAAATGTCACTTGTAATATATAATTGAGTAATACTACTATAAATGAATTATTTACCAATGTATACTTTTATATATAAAATATTACTTATTATCCAATGTATTTGATAACCAAACAGCAAACAGACACCCATAAATATTCTGATGTTCTGTGGGATTTACTTGATATTAATGTGTGCTGGATAACGTCGATCCATGGTTCACGGAAACGGTGCATGACGCTCCGGCAAGTTGAACTAGGTGCTGAAAAGAAAATTTTGGAGAACTAAATGAACAAGTTTGCAACTTTCATGAATGATGAATCTGGCGCAACGGCAATTGAATATGCGCTCATCGCTTCAGCCATGGCTCTGGCCCTTGTTGCTGCAATGCCTGCATTGGGCACCATCATCAAGACCAAGTTCAGCGCTATTGGCGTAAACATCACCAACGGTTCGTAATGACAGCAGCCTGTGCCGCTGTATTGCGGCGCAGGTACCCTGCAATCAAAGCCACCGGGCTGTGCCCGGTGGTTTCTTTTTGGCCGTTATCCAAACAGGGTTAACTTCGTATTTACGGCAGCCATGGGATGATCGCGTTGAGCGCAGGATTCGTTTGGCGCAAGAGTGTTTCGAGGCCCCCCATGATTCATTTTCTGTCAATTTCTTTGTTTCCCATTCTCATGATTATGGCCGGTGCGGGCGACGCGTTATCGCTTCGCATTCCAAACTGGCTGACACTTGCCATTGCCATAGTGTTTTTTCCATTGGCCGCAGCGACCGGCATGCCGCTGGCGGTGTTTGGCACGCATGTACTCATCGGTGTTTCTTTTTTTGTTATGGGCTTTTTGCTCTTTTCATTTGGCGTGTTCGGCGGTGGAGATGCCAAACTTCTTGCTGCCGCCGGCCTGTGGTTTGGCACCGCGCAAGTCTTGCCATTCCTTGTTTTCACAGTTTTTGCCGGAGGCATTTTGGCTTTGCTCGTCGGCATCTGGTCCATGATTTCCATGGATTGGGAAATTCATGAGGTGAAATGGACAACCAAATTGAGAAGCCTGCGGCCAAATGTGCCGTACGGTTACGCCTTTGCAATTGGTGCAATCCTGGCATTTCCCCAAAGTTGGTGGATGGGAGCGACAGTCTAGTATTTTAACACTTTTCAAATGGTCATTAACCTAAACTTGACCATTCCGTCCGAAAGTCACGAAATCATTTGGCGTCAAGTGCGCAAGGTAAGGGTTCGAAATGAGTAAAATGCGCGTCGTTATATTTAGTTTGGCAGTTGGTTCAGCAGTCATGGCTGGTCTTTTGGCCAAGGGTTTCATTGGCATAAAGCCGGAAAAGCAAGTTGTTGAAATCACCAAGGTCAAGACAGTTGATGTGCTGACAGCTGCCAAAGATGTTCTTATGGGCGAAAAATTCGTTGATGGCGCAACCGTCTGGAAAGCCTGGCCCGTCGAAAATGTTACTGACGCCATGATTACGCGGGACGAAAAGCCAGACGCGCAGAAGGTATATATGAATGCGCGCGCCAGGCTTGCCGTTTACGAAGGCGAGACGATTATGGAAAAGAAGATAATTCTTCCAGACCAGACCGGATTCATGAGCGCCATATTGCCGAAAGGCATGCGGGCCATCTCGGTTGCCATTTCCGAGCGCTCTGCTGCCGGTGGCTTCATTCTGCCTAACGACCGCGTCGACGTCATTCTCACCAAAAAAGTGGCAAGCTCGCAGAATTCGGAAAAAGTTCCCGTCAGTGAAACAGTGCTGTCCAACGTGCGCGTACTTGCGATCAATCAAACATACAGACAGCAGCAAGAGGGTGACAATGTCACCGTAGCCGAAGGAAAAACGGCAACACTCGAACTTGATCCCCGCCAATCTGAAGTCATCGCGCAAATTGAATCTGTTGGCGAGCTGTCTCTTGCTCTGCGGTCAATCGCGGAAAATGATGGAAAGAGCATGGAAAAAGAAGGTCCAAAGCTTTCGGATCAATATTCAGGCAAAAAAGGCCGCGGCAATGACACACTTTTCGTTCGCTACGGCATTGAATCCTATACGTCCAATCGTTGAGGCACCCAGTCATGTTATTTAAGAATCAAGAAACTCCGGCACGCGGCAAAAGCCTCAAATGGGCAACACTTCTTCTTTGCTCTCTCGCGTTGGCTGGCGCATTGCAGCAGAAAATCGCCGTTGCCAGCGACATGGACACCGTCCAGAGCGCACCAGAAAATAACGGCCACTTTGTGCGCATTGGCTTGAACAAATCCATTGTCATTCGCCTTCCCGCCAACGCCCACGACGTAATTGTTGGCGATCCGACGATTGTGGACGCGGTCGTGCGCTCCAAAAACACCGCATACCTGTTTGCACGTTCAACCGGCCAAACCAATGTTTTCTTCTTTGACGAAAATGGCCAGCAAATTCTCAATCTGGACCTTGAAGTGGCAGTTGATACAACCGCTTTGCAGAAACTTCTGCAACGCAGCATTCCCGGCACCAGGATAACCGTTGATACAATCGACAAGAATGTCATTTTGGGCGGAACCGCCGCCAACATATCGGAAGCCAAGTTCGCTGAAGAAATTGCTACCAAGTTTTCAGCTTCAGGTGTTGTCAACACGATCAAGATTTCGGGTGAAGATCAGGTAATGCTGAAGGTTCGCATTGTCGAAGTCCAACGCAATGTCCTGAAGCAGTTTGGCGTGGACTTGCAGGCACTTCTCCAAATGGGGAAATTTGCCATAAACCTGGCGAGCATGACACAGGTGGGTGGCGTCATTCCCTCGCTCACGCCGGATAATGGCTACAAAGGCGTATACACCAACGGCACCAATAGCATAACCGGTGTTATTCGCGCCATGGAATCCGACGGATTGCTGAAAACCCTGGCTGAGCCGAATTTGACGGCAATTTCCGGACAGTCGGCAAAGTTTCATGCTGGTGGTCAATTGCCCTATGAAACTTGCACATCCAGCGGCGGTATCCGCGATTGTACGGTAACATTCAAGGATTATGGCATCTCGCTTGGATTTACGCCCGAAGTCCTGTCTGAAGGCCGTATCAACCTCAAGATCAATACGGAAGTCAGTGAAATCAGTTCGGTCAAGGTTGATGGTTTTCCTTCCCTTGATACACGCAGCGCAGATACGGTTGTAGAGCTTCCAAGCGGTGGTTCCATGATGCTTGCGGGCCTGATCAAGGATACAACACGTCAACTCGTCGACGGAACGCCTGGTTTGAAAAAGCTGCCCGTGCTTGGCGCATTATTCCGCAGCCGCGACTACATCAATAACCAGACCGAATTGGTTGTGATCGTGACACCCTATCTCGTGGGCTCGGTTGCCGAAAGGCAGCTGGATACGCCTGCAGACAATCTGAATATTGCAACAGACAGGCAGACAATACTGCTGGGTCGCTTGAACAAGATCTATGGCACACCCGGAAAAAACCCCGACGGTGTTTATCACGGCAACGTCGGTTTCATTGTAGAATAAGCGTAAGCGGAGACTTTCATGTACAAGTATATTTCCAAGTTGACCGCTACGAATGTCAAAGCGGCTGTGCTGCTTGCGGTAACCACCTCGCTTGCCGGTTGCGGAATCGATCAGCTGGCAGCTGATGATCAATATGTGCCGGCAGCCCATTATGAGAGATATCCCATCAAGGTGGCCCATGCCCCGGTCAAATTGGAAATTTCATCACAACACGGATCATTGCAACCGTCGCAAATTAACGCCATTGCGGGTTTTGCCCGTTCGGCAAAAAGCGCAAGCGCATCGAAGATAACGATTCGCCGCCCTTCAAGTGGCGGTGCATCGCGCCAGGTTGCGGGCCAAACCTACCAACTGCTTGTGCAAAGCGGGATTTCGCCCGGCATGATTGCGCATGCAACATATCCCGGTCCAGCCAAAGGACCGGTGCAGATATCTTACCTGGGCACCGTGGCGGTTACCCGCGAATGTGGTGACTGGTCGGAAAATGTCGCGGATACAGGAAACAACGAACCCTATTCGAACTTGGGTTGCGCGGTTCAAAACAACATTGCGGCAATGGTTGTGAATCCGGAAAATTTTGTGGTGCCGGAAGCGACTACGCCAGTGCTTGCCGAAAGGCGCATGCCAGATGCCGCCGCTGCTGCCGCTGCCGCCCCGGCACCGGCAACTATGACATCCCCATCGCCTTAAACTGAAAAGAAAACGCCCGATACGACGTCTCAAAAGAATTGGAATAGGTCAAGAAAATGATCAACACAGCGACACAAACCAACCCAGCCCCGCTTGCCACAGAGTTTCCTGTGGCACTTGTGCCGCGTGTCAACATCCACACATTTTGCGATAACCAG
>JANMPF010000140.1:0-12125 GCA_031369725.1 Rhodobiaceae bacterium
TCGGATTTCCTGCTTCCGGGATTGAGGTCCGGATGCAGCTTTTTTGCCAAGTTGCGGTAGGCCTTGCGAATGTCATCGGACGAAGCGCTACGGGCCACCCCCAGAATCTCATATGGATCTCTCACGGCGTCTCCATTGCATCAGTATTGTCGCGGCAGAACGATATGCAGCTTTGGCAATTTCAGGTGCCTGTTGTCATTTCACCGCACCAGCAGTCAAACCCTTCACGATATATTTTTCCAAAAATATCCCAACCAGGATCAAGGGGGCAACGGCAGCGGTGGAAAGGGCCGCCATGGACCACCAGCTTATGCCTTGTGAGCCGGTTTGGCTGGCGACCATGACGGGGAGTGTCTTGGCGTTGGTGCTGGTGAGCAGGGCAGCGAAGAAATATTCATTCCAGCACAACACAATGGCGAGAATGAAAGCTGCCACCATGCTTGGCAGGGCAATAGGAAGAACGATGCGAAAAAACGCACTCCATATCGTGCAGCCATCAACCAGGGCTGCCTGCTCGAGCTCGATGGGAATGGTGTCAAACTGGTCGCGCATGATCCAGATGACAATCGGAAGGACCATGAGCGTGTAAACCAGGATAAGGCCGATGATGGTATCGAGAAGTGCCAGTTCCTTGTAGAGAACAAGGAAGGGCATGGCCAAAACCACGGGCGGAAGAATGAGTTGCGAGAGGAAGAAAAACGAGATGTCCTTGTTGCGCCAGGGGCCGAATTTATACTGAAAACGGCTGAGGCCGTAGGCTGCAAGAGAGCCAATGATGACGGCCAGTAACGCAGCTCCCGACGAAACGAGAATGCTGTTTTCAAAGCGCAGCAGGAACTCGCTGCGCACCGTTGAAACTTCGCCAATCGTATCGGGCGAAAGGCCGAGCGAACGCAGACCTTTCCAATCGGGCTGAAAGCGGCCAACCCATGGAATAATGTCGCCTTGCGTTACATTCACCGCGGTTTTGAATGTCGTGGTGATGGTCCAAAAGATTGGAAACAGGCAGACGAAAGCCCAGGTGACCAATGCGCCGTAAATCAACATGCGTGCGGTGAGAACCCTGATTTTCTCGGTTCCGTCAGCGGTGTGGGTCATGAGTCATTTTCCCGCTGCATCCACTTACTCACGAATTTGAGCAGCAGGGAAACAAAGATGATGATAATGATGAGGTAAACTTCGGCAATCATGGTGCCGTAGCCCACGTTGGAGCGCTCGCGGTATTCTCTATAAATGAAGCTTGACACCGTATCGGTGGCACCATTTGGGCCGCCGGCTGTGGTATTGATGACGATGTCAGCGAGCTTGAGCTGAAAGATAATGCGCAACACGATAGCCGTGACACTCACGGGAAGCATGAGCGGGAACGTAATTTGCCAAAAAGACTGCCAATGGTTGGCACCATCTACCCGGGCGGCCTCCTGAACCTCCTTGGGCAGGGCCTGGAGTCCTGCCAAAAGCAGGATCATGATGAAGGGAATCCACACCCAGGCATCGAGCGCCATGATGCTGAAGCGGGCAATCCACGGCGTTGTAAAAAAAGCCGGACTATCCCAACCCAAATGCCGCATGAGCGTTGACAGGGGGCCGAAGCGGAATTCCATCAGTGACTTGCCGATCATCCAGCTTACGGCCACGGGGCTGAGCATGAAGGGCAACAGAAACGCCACACGAAAGAACTTTTGGGCCCGGATTTCGAAGTTCAGGAGCAGCGCCAAGCCAAAGGCGATCACATATTGAACGAGCACACCCAGAACGTAGTAGACCATATTGAGCAGTGAGTTCCAGAAATACTCATCATGCAGAAGCGACCTGACATTATCGAGCCCGTTGAGTTTTGGCGGGTCAAAGGCACTGAGGTTCCAATCGGTGAAGGCGATGTAGAGGCCGAACACGGTTGGGAAAATGACCATGACAATGGTGAAAAGAAGGGCCGGTAAAAGAAATACGGCGCGGTGGCCAGCTTCGCCGCGGATCATGACCTGGCCAAAGCCTAGTGCCATGGCCCAAAGAATGTAGGCGAAAAGCGATGGCCGCCAGTTTTCAAAACCAAAACCAATGACGCTTGCCGCATAGAGTGATTGCAAGATGATGATAGCTGCAAGGCCAAGCGAAGCCAAAATGATTAAAGTACGCCCGGCTTTTTTACGGGCTTGCGGGATTGTCTGGGCGCCAACTTCGAAGTGTTGTGCTGGGGCTGCCACATTTCCGTTTTGCATGGTGTCCTGAATGGATCGTTTGCACGAAATGCGACTGGCAGTGTTTGCTCGCCACCAGTCGCTTTGCTGTTAAG
Organism: Rhodobiaceae bacterium; assembly: GCA_031369725.1. Lineage (GTDB taxonomy): Bacteria > Pseudomonadota > Alphaproteobacteria > Rhizobiales > Aestuariivirgaceae > Aestuariivirga. Next base: position 2,294 of record JANMPF010000140.1, read on the forward strand.
ACAATCTAGACGCCGATTGAGCCCTTGTAGAGTGCTATTTGCTTGTCGCGGCCAATTCCATCGGTGATTTTCTCCCACGCGGCAGCAATCTTGTCGGCGCCTGTCTGGGCGTCCGATGCACCACCCCAGATTTTGGCGAGTTCATCTTCGGCAGAACTATAATATTGGAAGATGCCGGGGATGCGGGGTTCAATCGCTGCGTTCGGGTGGTTATAGCTGTCAGCCTCCGACTTGAGGTAGGAGGTGATAAAGGCTTCATCATAGCCAGCCGCAACCCATTCGGGAATGTTGAAATGACTTTGGCGGTAGGGTTGGAAACCGGATGGATAGGCAGCACACCACAGTGACAGGTCCTTGCCGCCAAGATGGGCTGCGGCACTCCAGGCGGCTTTCTGCTTGACAGGATCAGCATCCACACGTGCCATCACATAAACACCCCAGCCGAGGTAGGCCATGTTGGGGGCAAAGTTGGGGCCACTTGCAAGCTTGTCCCAAGTGCTGGTCTTGGAATTGTAAACATCGTCCGAACCCGGCAGGATCGAGAAGCCGGTTTTGTCGCCGACAACAGAGCTGTCGCTCGTCTTGGCGTTCGAACCAACGTCGCCCCACCAGGAGAGCATGGAGCCTGTGCCAGCGAGGAACTGCTGGAAGGCAGTGGTGCCTGGATCGGCGTTGAGTTGGTCGGCGGGTTCTGATGGCAATGCATCGATCACGTCCTGAATGGCGCGCACCCAGGCTGGGTTGTTGATGCGTGGCTTCATGGTGTCGACGTCGAACAACCATGCCTTGTCATCAGGATGCTTGGCGTAAGCTGTTGCCCGCGAGCCAAGGAAATAGAAGCCAAAGCCGCCCCAACCCTTGATGGGGTCGAGATAGCCATAGGCATCCTGGCCACCAATTTTCTTGCCTTTGAGGAACTTGGTCACTTCCTGCACTTTTTGCCAGGTGTTGGGCACCGCCCAATCACCCTTGTGACCTTCAGCGGCCCACGCCTTGGCCAAATCGGCATCAGCAAAATAATCGGTGCGGTAGTTGAAGTTATGGCAATCGCCATCAATCGTTACGCGGTATTGCTTGCCGTCCCAGGTGCCAACAGGTGGCTTCAGGTAGTTCACAATATCATCCATTTCGATTTGCGCCTTTACCCAGTCCGGCATGACCGAAGTAAGACCCTTGGAGCACACGTCGCCTTCAAACGGCGCACCCATTTCAACGATGTCGAAATCAATGGTACCCGTTGCAATTGATTGTTGCAGACGCGCGGTGTAGTCGGCTTGGGCCAAGTCGATCCAGTTGAGCTTGGCACCGGTATAGGCCTCCCATGGCTTCAAGAAACCACGGAACAGCAGGTTGTGGAGGTTCTGGTTGTTGAGTCCCATGAAGGTGAGTTCTACGCCCTTGAATTCGCCTTCCTTTATGTTTGCCTTGGTGGCACTCAAGCAGAGTTCACCAACTTTTTGCCAATCGGCATCGGTCGGCGAGCCTTTGCCAACACCGGGAATTTGCAAGAGTTTGGCGCGCAGATCATCGGCTGCTACGGCAGCGGTGGAAGTGGCACCAAGAGCGCCCGAAACGGTCGCTGCGGAAACGGCGGCCGAACCTTTGAGCCAGGTGCGACGGTTCATGACCATACGATTGTAAAGTTCTACTTTCATTGAGGATACTCCCAAAAGGGTTGTTGTTTTTTGCTTAGTCAATTCAATGTGGCTAAGGTATTTGCCACTATGCGCCCGTCTTGTTAGATGTCAATTCATGCGCGCTGCATTTTTTAACTTTCCATGCGTGCAAAACATGCGGCTATGCTGCTGCACTGCACAAGAGTGATGAGGTAAAATGAGTGATACATTTTTAAGCATGGGCCGGCGGGCGCTTGATGATCTTGCGGCTGTGCTGAAATCGGTAAGCGGTCAGGGCATCGAGGGTTTCATTTCCGCCATTGTCGGTGCCAGGCGAATTATGCTTCACGGCCTCGGTCGCGAAGGATTGCAAATGCAGGGCCTTGCCATGCGGCTGTTTCACATGGGGCTTGACGCGCATGTGGTTGGCTCGATGACAACCCCGCCTGTCGGCCAAGGCGATCTCCTGATTGTTTCGGCAGGGCCGGGCGATTTTGCGACGATCCAAGCACTGGTGAATATTGCACAGGCAGCCGGTGCCAGGACAGCAGTGGTTACCGCCCAACCGACAAGTGCCCTTGCCCGCAGTGCCGATGTTGTGTTGCATATTCCAGCCCAGACCATGGCGAATGATCAGGCTGGTTCGGGTTCAATTTTGCCCATGGGCTCGCTTTATGAAGTTGCCATGATGGTGAGTTTTGAGCTCATCGTTCTCAAGCTGCGCGAGCGTGCGGGAGAAACGCCAGAAACCATGCGGCTTCGCCATACCAATCTGGAATGAACAAGTAGAGGATTCAAACATGAGAATTTCGACGTGGCGTTTGGAGCCATTGCTGGCATCTGGCTGCATGGCGCAATTGACGAAGGCACGCAGCTTGGAACTCAAGGCCTATATCAACGCTGGCGAATAATCACAGATCTAGAGCCTCACACCCGTAGCTGCGTCAAAAAGATGGGCGGCACCGGGATTTGGCATCATTGGCAATTCCTCGCCGGGGTGGGCCGAAATGCGCTCGCGGAAAACGCCAGTGATTTTCTGTTTGCCGAGCTTGGCGATAACCTGGGTCTCTGAGCCTGTAGGTTCGATGACAGTTACACTGGCACTCAAACCTTTGCCGCCAAGGGTGAAATGTTCTGGTCTAATTCCATATACGGCTGGCCTTCCGTCTGACGCCGCCGGGGCCTTGGAGAGTGGCAATGAAATGCCGTCTTCGGTTAAAAATGAAGGCTTGGACTTTCCCTGAATGGTGCCTTTGATGAGGTTCATCGACGGCGAGCCGATGAAGCTTGCCACGAACATATTGGCTGGCTTGTCGTAAAGTTCCAACGGTGTTCCGGATTGTTCGACGATGCCATCATGCATCACCACAATACGGTCGGCCATGGTCATGGCTTCGACTTGATCATGGGTCACATAGATCGTGGTGGTTTTCAGGCGCTGGTGCAGCTCCTTGATTTCAGCGCGCATCTGCACGCGCAGTTTTGCGTCAAGGTTTGACAGCGGTTCATCGAAGAGAAACACCTTGGGATCACGGACTATGGCGCGGCCCATGGCAACGCGCTGGCGCTGGCCGCCGGAGAGTTGCTTTGGATAACGGTCGAGATAGGGCAAAAGGTCCAGGATTTCGGCAGCGCGCCGCACACGGGTATCAATTTCAGTTTTTGGGGTACGCCGCATCATGAGCGCAAAGCCCATGTTTTGCGCCACGGTTTTGTGCGGGTAAAGCGCGTAGGTTTGAAACACCATGGCAATGTCACGGTCTTTGGGCGGTAGGGAATTTACGATCTTGTCGGCAATTTTGATATCGCCAGAGGTTATGGGCTCAAGGCCTGCAATCATGCGCAAAAGTGTGGATTTTCCGCAACCAGAGGGACCGACCAGAATAACAAACTCACCATCTTCAATGGTGATTGAAACGCCATGAATAACTTCCTGTGCGCCATAGGCTTTGCGCACATCAACGACGCCGACCGATGCCATATGGTAAAATCCCTCAAGTTTGACCGTTGCCGTGACGTTATTGCATCTTCATGAATTGGTCGAATGAAATCAATCCCCCCCACTGGCGATCAATAGACTGGGGTTGGAATGCCTTCCATGCGGGCTTTCAGCTGCAGGGCAACATATTGCGAATAGTGGCGTGACAGGTGAAGATTGCCGCCATGAAACCACAGGGCCTCCTGCCGCAAGGGTTTCCACATGTTGCGGAGTTCGCCTTCCCACGGGCCGGGGTCGCCTTTGGTGCCTGAACCATACCCCCAATTTGGGCCAATGCGATCCGCCACTTCTCGTGAAATGATGTTTGCCACCCATTCATTCATCGGGCGGTAGCCCGTTGCATAAATGATGAGGTCGGCAGGAAGCTCACTGCCGTCGGTGAGAACAACACTATTCTCCTTGATGTGCTCAAGCTCAACTGAGCTTCGCACTTTCACCTCGCCGTTGGCAATAAGTTCAGAACAGCCAACATCGAGGTAATAGCCTGACCCCGTGCGCAACGCTTTCATCATTTGCCCGGAATTGTCTTCACCAAGGTCGGTTTGGAAGCCAGCCTGGTTTAGCCGTGACAACAAATCCGCGTCCCTTTCAGCCATTCTTGCAGCCAGCGGAATTTGCGTAGGTGCCAGAAGCCGAAAAGGGGTTGCGGCAAAAATGAGATCGGCCACACCCACGGTAATTCCCCGTTGCAACGCCTGTTCGGAATACAATCCGGCAAAAGCCATCTCCATGAGTGTTTCAGAACGCACAACCGTCGTGGGTGAGCGCTGGATCATGGTCACATCGGCGTCGTTTTCCCAAAGATCTGCGCACATGTCATGGGCAGAGCTGTTGGAGCCAACCACGATGCAGCGTTTGCCGCGATAGGGCGCACCGCACTGGTATTTACTGGAATGATATTGTTCGCCTTTGAATTTATTGGCACCGGGAACCTGGATCTCCCTGGGTGGCCCGTAGGAACCGGTGGCGAATACAAGTTGCTCGGGTTCAAGAACCATTTCCTTGCCATCGCGGTTGACCCGCAGTGTCCATTTTTTGGCGGTTTCGTCAAAGGCGGCATTGAGACACTCGGATGAGCCCCAATAATTGAGTTCCATGACCTTTGTGTACATCTCGAGCCAATCGCCCATTTTGTCTTTTGGGGTGAACACCGGCCAATGCTTTGGAAATGGAATGTAGGGTAAGTGGTCATACCAAACGGGATCATGCAGAACGAGGGACTTGTAACGGTTGCGCCATGAGTCACCGGCGCGCTGGTTTTTCTCAAGAATGACCGTTGGCACACCGAGCCGCTGCAGCCGCGCGCCCAAAGCTATGCCGCCCTGGCCGCCCCCGATGATTACGCAATAGGGCTGCCTGGCAGTGCCCAAGGCTGCTGCTTGCGCAATCTTTTGCTCAAGCCAGTTCTGCCGGTTCTTGAAAGCGCCATGCGCAACGCCGGTCTCGCGGGTTGGCCCCTGGCGCTCCTCATGGCCTTTAAGTTCTTCCATGGAGGTGAGAATTGTAAAACCCTTGCCATCTTTCAGCCTTAGGTGGCCCTTGCCGCGGGACAATCCTGTTTCGAAGGTGAGCCACGCCGTAAGCATTCCATCAACAACTTGAGCCTGGCCATCAATTGCGAAATGGGCGGGCAATGTATTCTCCAGCATATGGCAAATAGCTTGTCGGCCTTCCATGGTTTTGATGTTCCACGTCAGGGCCAGCAGGTCCCGCCAAAAACACTGGTTGCCGAACAGGTCGCTGGCGCCTGCAAAATTACGCGTTGAAAGTGCGGTGTTCAGGCTTGCAAGCCATGCTTTCACGGTTTCCGATTCAGTGTCTGCCTTCATGTGATGTCTCACCGGTTTTGCGGCTGGGCCGAAAGATCAGGTAACGCTCCCGGTTCATCTTTCGTCAATGGCGGTTTTGCAGAAATTTCGAAAACTTCTGCCGTGAAGGAATATTGCACTTACAGGGATAACCAGGAATGGTGTAGTTCATGGCATTGGGCCGTATTCCCATGGCGAAAGGCAGGGTGGAGCAATGAAATACGTCGAACTTGCAACCGGTGAAAGAGTTCCGGCCTTGGGACTTGGAACATGGAAAATGGACGTTGGCAGTGCCGGTGAAACGGCTCAGCTGCGCGCCCTCAAGGTTGGTATCGCACAAGGAATGACGTTGATTGACACTGCTGAGATGTATGGTGATGGGAGGTCCGAGCAGCTCGTCGCAAAGGCAATAGCGGGCCAGCGAAGCAAGGTATTCGTCGTCTCAAAGGTGCTGCCCCATAATGCCAGCAGACGGGGAATGGTCAAAGCCTGTGAGGCCAGTCTTGGGCGGCTCCACACCGATGTTCTGGATCTCTATCTGCTGCACTGGCGTGGCTCAATTGCCTTGGCCGAAACGTTTGCAGCGTTTGAGGACCTGAAAGCCGCGGGCAAGATAAGACACTATGGCGTCAGCAATTTCGATGTCGATGATCTGGATGAGTGGAGCACAATGTTGCCAACGACCGGCACTGCCGCCAATCAGGTCTTGTATAATCTGTCGCGCCGCGACATCGAGTGGGAGCTCTATGCAAAGTGCCGCAAAAACAAAGTGGCCGTCATGGCTTACTGTCCGCTGGACGAGGGCCGCCTCATCAGCAACCGCGGACTTTTGCCGATTGCGCAAAAGCACAATGTTACAGAGGCTGCGGTTGCCCTGGCCTTCACGCTGAGATTGCCAGGAGTGATCGCAATCCCCAAGAGCAGCCACGAGCTGCGGGTACTGGAGAATGCTGCAGCAGCCGATCTTGTGCTTGATGCCGAGGATCTTGCACGGCTGGACCAGGTTTTTCCACCGCCCCGGACAAAACTCCCCCTGGCGATCGTGTAAAGTGATCCTGGCACGGCAATGGTTCAACAGGTAATGCGGGCTAAACAGGAAGCCCCCCGATTATCCTAGTTTTGTGCATAATTTGGCACCCGGGTTTTCTTTCTTGCAAGCGCAAATTCGATCACATATAACGCCTCGCATTGTGTGCCCAAGTAGCTCAGTTGGTAGAGCAGCGGATTGAAAATCCGCGTGTCACTGGTTCGATTCCGGTCTTGGGCACCATCCCTACCTTTGATTTCCCGTCGGCGTTTGCCCTGCAACTTTGAAACTTTTCCGGTTGGGGTACGTTGATATATTGCCAGTCCCTGCGGACTGGTACGGTCGGCCGTGCGGGGATGCGTTGCGTACGGAACCGTGCGGCCGGCCACTATGTTGGTGCTCATTACTTGCGACCCCATACTTTCGGTCGGAGCCGCCTTGTCGTCCTGCCATCGTGGAACATTTGCCAATGAAGTGAGTTGACTTGACGTCATCAATCCTATGGGGACATGGCCGGGCGTCCCAATGGCCGACCTTTCTCGCTTTCGTTATTATAGCGTCGTTGTCACCGCTAATTTTGCTCCAATCACTTCTTAGGATGCGCCGCTAGCACGCTCCTCAGGTGGGCGAGGATCAGGTCCCGCCCCGTTTCGCCGAGCGCGGCCGACGCCGCACTGGCATCCCGCGTGTACCAGGCATCTTCCGTGAACCTGTCCATATCCACGGCGTCCGGGCAGAGCGCCATCATGAGCGATGTTTCGCCCTTGCCGGCATGGTCGAACGGGTATTGCTGGATAATCTCCTGCGTCATCAGGGGATGGCCCTTGATCCAGTTGAAGGGATCAGCGCCCCCTTGCTGCTGCGCGTAATAGTCGGCCATGCCGGCCTTGCCCCACCAACCCTCGCCACGGGACTTTTCCAGGAAGGCGAAAGTGGCCTGGCGCGCCGCAAACTTGAAGGCAAGGTCAGTTGGCATGCCTGCGGCAAAATTCTCCGATTGATGATGGATGAAGAAATGAATGTTGCGAAACCCGATACGCAACAGGCCGGTAAACATCTCTTGGGCAAAGGGAAACAGAACCTGGCCACCCACCTGGAGCGAGCCTCTTCCTTCGGGGGGCTCCACGGTATAGCTGCTGGCGCCGTAATAGAAGGGTGGCAGGATCACCAGTTTCATGTCGCGCTCGAGAATATCGAGGATCTTCACCACGGCGAGCGTGTCCATGCCCACCGCCAGGTGCTCACCATGATACTCCAGTACGCCAAGCGGCAGGACCACTGGCCAGTTTTCGGCAATCGCCGTCTTGATCTGGTGCGGCAGCATAAGCTCATAACGCATGAATGGACCTCCGGAACCCTATATTGTAAGTACCAGTGGGCTACAAGGGTAGCGCGCAATGAAGCGGCAACTACCTTGCCATGGGCAATAGAGGTAGACCGTTCCTGACCCTCATCTGTTTGCAGCCAAACTCACAAACAGTTGGTGCGGTCCGTTTTGCAACATTGTGGTAAAACCCGCCAGCGCACGTCACAACCACAGCAAAACCACCCCCTCGACGGGAGATTACACTTGCGCTAACCTGTCGCTGCGTCTGGAACAGAATATCGCTCAGGCCAAGGCCCTCACAAACTCCGAAATCAAGAACGCCAAAATGATCAAAACGGTTGATCAACTACTGGATGAGGCAAGGGCCCTGCTTCCATATCGACTCTCGCCGGAGGAAACATTGAAAGAGATCGCAGCCGGCACTCTGGTCATAGATATTCGCGGGGACGAACAGCAACGCCAGGATGGTCTCATTGCGGGGTCGATAGTGATTCGCCGTAATGTTTTGGAATGGCGGTGCGATCCCACTTCTCCGTGGCACCACCACGCAATTACGCATCATGGACAAAAGGTCGTTATTTTTTGCAACGAAGGTTATCAGTCGAGCCTTGCTGCCGCTAACCTCCAGCAACTTGGTTTGAGACATGCAACCGATATGGTGGGCGGTTTTTCGAGTTGGAAGGAATCCGGATTGCCTATTGCCCCATATGTCGGCGCATCATTGCAAAGCTGACTTGAAGCAGGGATTGTCAATTTCAACCAGTAGCCCCACTTGTCAGGCCTTTAGCGTACATGGACGTCATGGATACGTCTTGCCTCGTCGACAGCGCGGGCCACTATGTGCCGGACGCGCCCGGCTTCTTCCGGCGTGTGTTTGCCCACGAGCGGATCGATCAGGCAGTAACCGAGTTGCACAAAGACCTTGAGCCAGCACAAATCCAAGGATCGATCAAAGATAACGCGGTCGAACCGGGGGCCGAGCAGCGCGCTCAGCCGCTCGACATAATGCTCCAGCAATGGTTGCCGACGGGCAATATCGAGCCCATCGTTTGGCGGATAGCACCAGAAGTGCAGGAACCAATACCACGCAAGATCGTTTGCGGCCGGTGCACACGAGGCCAGGTCCCAGTCGAATATGCTCACTGTATCTGCGGCGATTGGGGCGACGTTGGCCCGCCGGGTATCGCCGTGCGATAGCGTCTGCGGCAGTTCCGCCAAAGCGGTCGTCCAAGAGGCGCGATGCTGGCAGAGGTCGAGATAGAAATTTGCGTCGGCTGACCCGAGCACATCAAGAAAGACCGGCACGAAGGGCTTAAGCACGACAAAGTTGTCGATTACATCCTTGACCCAGCCAACCGCTGGCACGCGTCCGCCAAGGGCGGCAACTGGCTCGGCGCAATAGGCAATGTTCGCTTCGAGCGGGATCAAGGGCAGTGAGGCGAGTCTCTCAGTCTTTTCCCAGTAGCGCGCGTGTAGGCCCGCCAATGCCCCGAACAGCCACTTCAATCGCTCCTCATCGTAGATGCCGCGCCCCAAGACGCCGTGCGAAACGTCCGTCATCAACATCCAATCCTCGTTGCGCGTGGCGTGCTGGACAAGATCGATGGTGGGGCAGTTGAGTGGCAGTGGAAGGTCTCGCGTGACGCCGGCCAGCCATAGGGCCGGTTCCACATTTCCGGCCTGGAAGACCGCGTCACGCCAGCTCTTGCGCGGAAAGGTTTTGAGAACATAGGCGCCCGCCGACTTCGACTTCAGGGAAAGGACCTTGTTCGATTGGCGGCCGCCGGTGAGTGCTGTCACTTGCAGACCGTCGACCACAGCTGGCCGCCCGGCGCGGGTCAAGGCCGCAGCAAGATATGCGGCATCCGGCTCGCCATCGACCACCGGCAGATCATCCAGTCCAGCATTCATGGCACGTTCTCCGCGCTGCGCAGCGGCCTCACGGCCGTCATGTGACTGCCATTATGATCCGTCCGCTCACGTTGTCCACCGATGCCGGGTTGTCGACCACTGCGCCACATTGGCATCCTGCATCTGGTCGATCTTCTTTTCCTG
>JANMPF010000189.1:0-2417 GCA_031369725.1 Rhodobiaceae bacterium
GCGGGTTGCTGTGTGAAATCGGAACCGGCCGCGACATAATTGCGCGGGAATATCCCGATCTGAACTTCTTCTGGCTTGATACCGAGGAAAGCACCGGCGAGGTTTTCTGGCTTACTTTCTAAGCCCTGTTGCCACCATCAGGTTATCGTAGATGCGCCGTGTCATGCGCGCCATTTGTGGCATGAGTGGCGTTGCTTCATCGACAAGCCTGCGGTACGCCCCTTGCCCATTTTGTTTTTCCAGCGATGCGAGGTAACCGGGCATCGACGACCACGTGGCCATTGTCTGGGGCGTAAACTCACAATGAAACTGGGTGCCAATCGCATGGGCATCAATCGCTACCGCTTGAATGGCAGACCGCTCCGACATGGCCAGAACCTTGGCGCCTTGGGGTGCGCGCTTCACTTCGGCCCAGTGCCACTGCATGACTTTGTTGTGGCTTTCCACGCCCGAAAAAAGTGCGTGGGCATTGCCGTCATCGGTCAGGGCAACATCAAAAACGCCAACTTCTGCCTCGGTGGCCAAAGCAACTTCGCCACCCAGGGCATCACATAAAAGCTGGTGGCCAAGGCAAACCCCGAAATAGGGCCTGGCACGATCCCAAACCCATTCACGGATTGCGGCCTTCTCCGCCGCCATCCAGCCATGTTGGGAGTCTTGCCATGTATCCTGTGCGCCCCCCAAAACAAATAGAAAATCATAAGGCGCAAGATTTGGAATGGCTTGGCCTTCCCACAACCGCACCATTTCCGGAATGATCCCATCCTCTGCGAAAAAATCCAGAAACCGGCCTGGATGATCATGATCCATATGCTGGAAAACGAGTGCGCGCTTCATGAATTCCCTGATTGGTTAGGCTTCAATGCGAAAGTGTTGTTTGCTGAAGCGCCACGGTAATCGGGGAATACTGGAGGTTGGTTTCGGGGCACGACTGGGCAATGATTTTCCATGATGGATTATTGAGGGCCATTTCGCAACGCGCAAGCTTGCCACGCAGGCATAGAACTGCTCCTTGTTCATACTTCTTGTCGTTGGCCCGGCATTGGCAATTCTTGTGGGCTGCATCTTCGGCCATGGCGCCACCACCAATAAACTGCCCAATAACCATGATAGCCAGAAGCTTTACCCCATTTCAGTAATTCCTAGAGCAATTGCAATTCCACCGCCTGTGGTCCCCGACCTTTGCTGTCGTCGAGAATGTCAAAGCTGATCTTAACACCTTCGTTCAATTCCGGAATACCCGATTTTTGCACGGCTGTTATATGTACAAAAACATCCTTCCCGCCATCCTCAGGTGAAACGAAGCCATAGCCCTTGGTCTGATTGAAGAATTTCACGGTACCGGTCTTGCGCATCAAAAAGGCTCCCCTCTGGATTACGGTGCCTGGAATATGCGACAACAGGCGTTTTGCATCAAGAGGTGAGCGCAATACCGAATTAACTTGATTTCCGCACATCCCTCCAACAAGCTTGTAACCGTGTAATGGGGGATGATCCTGTGAATTTGCCAGCCACTGTTTTTACCAGCCTTTTGGTTTCTGCGTTCGTCTGCGAATCAGTTCCAGCCCAACCCCATCAAGCGACAAAATACAGCTACTATGCAATTCAGGGCGATTCCCCGGCATCAATTTACGCAACGATGATAAAGCGCGGGCCCCGTGTTGGCGGCGTCAAGGCCTATGCAAAAACCCTCGCGGTTTCGACGCCTTCGATGCAAATCCTGCAAGGCAAAACCTGCAAATTGCAGAGCTTTAGCCTCAATTTCAATTTCGATATCACGTTGCCAAAACTGCAGAATGAGAACGCCATCACCGGTCGAACCAAAACCGAGTGGCGGAATTTCGCAAGTTTCCTGAAAACCCATGAGGAAACCCACCGGAAAATCTGGTTGGCCTATGGTTCGGCCCTCGAAGCCAAAGTTCGCAACATCAAGGCCGGCTCCTGCGCTGAATTGGCCTCCAGGATCATATATCTCCGCCAGCAAATGGCAGCCAGCTGCAACCGGGAACAGGAGGCGTTTGACGCCGCCCAGCAGCACGTGTTGTTGCAGCAGCCTTTCGTCAAGCTGGTTCTCTCCCAGGCGTCTGTTTCGACAACGGCACTCAAGGTTCACAGGAAGAAATAGGCAAGGTGAACTAGAGTACGCGTCCGGCAACTGTTTTCAGTTTCGCGGTAAGGTGAGGCTCGCGTGAACCGGGTGCCGTCATGATGGCGTGCTCAAGCGCGCGGTCCGAGCCGATCGGACACGCGATGTGTTCGCGTGAAAAATCCTTGGCAAGCCGGAGGATCAGCTTTTTTGCGTTTCCGGAATTTGTTTTCATGACCGCAACAACTTTGGCAACATCAACTTCGCCATGGTCCAAATGCCATGAATCATAGTCAGTCACCATGGCAACCGTGCAGTAACACAACTCGGC
>JANMPF010000243.1:0-1923 GCA_031369725.1 Rhodobiaceae bacterium
CCACCCCGGCGTTCTGGCCATCACAGGCCCCCACCAGTACGAAGCTGTTGTGGGTGCTGTGCATAATGCCCTGCCCCCGGTGCATGACCCCAAATATGACTTGATGCCGCCACAGGGCTTGCGGTTGACGCCCAAGCATTACGCCTATCTGAAAATTTCCGAGGGCTGCAACAACCGCTGTTCCTTCTGCATCATCCCATCCATCCGCGGCGATCTGGTCTCGAGACCTGTAGCTTCCGTGCTCTACGAGGCCGAGCGCCTGGTAAAGGCCGGCGTGAAGGAATTGCTGGTGATCAGCCAGGATACGTCCGCCTATGGTGTTGACACGAAATACGCCAGCAGCAAATTCCATGGCCGCGAGGTGCGTGCAAAATTCTTCGACATGGCCAAGGAACTGGGTGATCTGGGTGCCTGGGTGCGGCTGCATTATGTCTACCCCTACCCCCATGTGGATGACGTGATCCCGTTGATGGCCGAAGGAAAAATCCTGCCCTATCTCGACATTCCATTCCAGCACGCTTCACCCAATGTCCTGAAAGCCATGAAGCGCCCCGCCAACCAGGAAAAGGTTCTCGACCGTCTGGCATCATGGCGGAAAATCTGCCCTGATATTGCCATTCGCTCAACCTTCATTGTGGGTTTTCCCGGCGAAACCGATGCCGATTTTGACTACCTCCTGCAATGGCTGCAGGAGGCAAAGCTGGAGCGTGTGGGTTGCTTCAAGTATGAGCCTGTGTCTGGTGCAAAGGCCAATGACCTCGGCCTCGCCCAGGTGCCTGACGAAGTCAAGGAAGAGCGTTACCACCGCTTCATGCAGGCCCAGCAGGAAATTTCCGCCGCCATATTCCAAGGCAAGGTTGGCCGCGAGATTGATGTGCTGGTGGATTCAATCGATGCAGAAAATGATGAGGCCGTTGCCCGCTCGCCGTGGGATGCGCCCGAAATTGACGGCAACGTGTTCCTCCCCGGTGCCACCCACCTGAAATCCGGCGACATGGTGCGCGTCCGCATAGTTGAAGCGGAAGAATATGATTTGGTAGGCGAATTGATTTAGTTACCAGACAAATTTATTGCGCCGTCATTTTCACTTAAATCGTCATTCCCAGAATAGAAACTGCAGCCAGATTCCGGCTTGCGCCGGAATGACGGATAGTGGTGGGCTTGCACCGGAATGACGCAACGTGGGTTCTACAGCAGCCCCAGCGCTGCCAGCTCGCGGCGCATCGCTTCGCTCATGTCTTTTGCCGCAACACCCGATTTCAGATCCGCTGGGGCATCTTCAGCGCTGAGATAGCGCCAGCCCTGAAACGCCCGGCGTGGCGCTGGTCGCACCAGAATGATCCTCGGCTTGAAATCAATGCGGCAGCGCCCAATGCCATCAGCTCCCGTCACCGCCACCAGGTCGGCAATGGGCTGGCGGCACAATATCATGCCGCGGATAACCCAATACAGCGAACCACCCGCCAGGATTTCATCGCGCCGTTTGGGAAACATCCGCGTCGTGTGGTCGAGCGTGTCGAGGCCTTTGCGCGCATTCCTGATCCATTGCCGCAGTTCCGCCACTTCCGAAACACCAACACATAGTTTGACAAGATGAAGCGGCATGGCGCGAAAACAGACCTCTGGACTAACCCGGAGTTTGTTATGCTAGTATGACGTCTTAGAAAACCAAAAAATGGAGGAGTGCACCATGACAAATGTTGCAAAAGTGATTGAACTCACCTCGTCTTCGCCCAAGGGCATTGAAGACGCTGTCGAAACCGGCATCAAGCGCGCCGACCAGACGCTCGACCAAATTGAGAGCGCCTGGGTTCAGGATATCAAGTGCGTCGTCAAGAACGGCAAGGTTATCGAATGGCGGGTCAACATGAAAGTCACCTTCCTGCTGAAATAGGCCATCACGGCTTCGTGACAGCCCAAACG
>JANMPF010000255.1:0-3279 GCA_031369725.1 Rhodobiaceae bacterium
CTTCAGTCTAAAACCTGCCGGGGGAAGCACTGGTCGTCTCGGGTTTTGTCCATGACGGATTGGATAAAACCAAGCCATTGACCAATGCAAAAATTGCGATCTGGCATGCTGACCAGGTTTTGAAAGTGGACGCCACAACGACTCCTGCCACCGCAAGTTTTGACTTTCACATCGCCAAGTGAGATTTGAAAAACGCGATCGCCTCTTGCTTAAAGTGCTTGTCACCCACGGCATTCATGTGATTGCGGTTGCGAAGGGTCAGGCCTGTGGCTCCGGGAATGGCGGCCACAAGGGGTGCAACCTCGCCAGAAACCGTGTCCTGGTCACCGGCAACCACAAGCACAGGTATTTGAATTTGCGCCAGCATCTCTGGCGTAATTTTCACCCGTGATGACCTGATACAAGCCGCAAGGGCCTTCAAGTCACTGCGTGTCTGTTCAGCAAAATAGCGAAAAGCCTTGGCTTCCAGATCGGTGACATCGCCCAGGGATGCAGCTTCCAGCGCCTTGGCAATTTCGGCTCCGCCGCCAACGCCATGGATCATGTTTGAGGCAAGGCCAGCAAATACCGCCGCCCTCACCCGGGCAGGATACAAAATGGCAAGGAATGCCGTAATGCGGGCCCCCATGGAATAGCCCATGACACAGCAGCGCTGGATGCCAAGATGATCCAACAGCCGCCTCGCATCCTCGGCCATTTCGGCAGCTTCGTAAAACTTGGCGTCATAGAGTTTTTCGCTTTCCCCGTGGCCGCGGTTGTCGATGGTGATGACACGAAACCCCGCATCCACCAGGGCTTTGACCCAGCCTGTGGCCACCCAGTTCACCCGGCCATTGGAGGCAAAACCGTGGACAAGCAGGATCGGTTCGCCCTGCCCTTCATCATCGTAGGCGATTTCCACACTGTCTGAATTGAATTTGTGCATAGCCCTAGATATGCTATTTGGCTTGCAACGCAAAGTTTTTCGAGGATCACATGGCCGTTTCGTCCACACCGCATTTCCAGAATGACATGGGTCTTGCCAAAATCGAAATCGGTTCAAGGGAATTCATGTGCGTTGGGGCCAAGCCACCCTTTGACCACCCGCATGTGTTTCTGAATATGGGTGCAGCCGACGAAATCGTCTGTCCCTATTGCTCAACACTTTACAACTACGTTGCAAAGCTGGGGGCGGGTCACGCCGAACCTGAAGCTGCCGTTTGGCACGACGAGGCCGCATAAAGCCCCGCTTCAGCGAGCGTCGCATTTCGATGGAGAAGAGATTGACATGAAATCAACTCTCAAGATCGCGGAGGCGCGGCGCGTTGCTTTATCGGCACAGGGTTTTAATTTCCCCGACCGCAGCAAGCCGGTGGCGTGGTCACATATCAAGAAGACAATCAGCCAGCTCAACCTGCTACAAATCGACAGCGTGAACGTGCTGGTGCGCTCGCACTATCTGCCGGTGTTCTCCCGGCTTGGGCATTATGATCATGCAACCCTGGATGCGCGCACATTTCACAACAAGAAGCGCATGATGTTCGAATGCTGGTCACATGAGGCAAGCCTGGTGCCACTTGAGTTGCACCCCTTCATGCGCTGGCGCATGGAGCGGGCAAAAAACAGTGACGGAAAATATGATTCCATGTCGCGGTTTGCGCGCGATGAGCAAGACTACCTGAAGACCGTTCTCGACTTCGTAAAGCGCCATGGCCCAACTGCTGTCAGCGATTTTCCCGATAGCGGCAAAGGTGCGGGCGGCTGGTGGGGCTGGAGCAAGGGCAAGATGGCCTTTGAGACGCTGTTCGACCAGGGGCTGATAACGACGGCCGCACGACCCGCGTTCGAGCGCATCTATGATGTGCCGGAAAACGTCATCCCTGCCCACATCCTGCACGCCCCAACTCCGTCTGAAGCTGAAACATTCCGGCATCTGTTGGACCTCTCAGGCCGGGCCCTCGGCGTTGGCACCGAGTTTGATCTGCGGGATTATTTCAGATTGCCGGTGGCGGAAACCAAAATTGCATTGGCCGAGCTCATTGAAGCAGGAACACTCATTCCGGTGCAGGTGGAGGACTGGAAGCATCAGGCCTATATTCACCGCGATGCCAAAATTCCCCGCAAGGCAGGCGGTACGGCGCTGGTATCACCATTTGATCCTCTCGTGTGGGAGCGGGCGCGGGCCGAGCGGCTTTTCAACTTCCACTACCGCATCGAGATCTACACGCCTGCCGAAAAGCGCAAGTATGGTTATTACGTCCTGCCCTTCCTGATGGGCGACCGCTTTGCGGCACGTGTCTGCCTGAAGGCTGACAGGCAGGCAGGCGTGCTGCGCGCCAATGCCAGCCACCTCGAAGCCCATGCAGATGCTGGTGAAACCGCCGAAGCCCTGGGCAATGAATTGTTGCGGATGGCGGGTTGGCTCGGACTCGGTGGTGTTGAAGTTGGATCCCAGGGAAATCTTGCCCGCCATTTGAAAGCCGTGTTGTGATTGACATTGAAACTGACCGGCTGGTTTTGCGCCTTGTACCCCTTGCGGCACTGGCCAGCACGGCCGCCGAGATGGTTGAGGTTACGCAAGGCCTGATCGGCGAAAGGCTTCCACAACAATGGTTTGCAGAGTCATGGGTTTACAAGACCCGCTATGACCAATGGGTTGAAGATCCAAGTTTTGCGCCATGGTCGGTTCGTGCGATTGCCTTGAAAGACACCGGCCAGATTGTTGGCAACATGAACTGCCACCACAAACCCATGGCTTTTGTGTTCAACGGGAAGACCAGCATGGCCGTTGAAATTGGCTACACGATTTTTGGGCCATGGCAGCGGCAGGGAATAGCCTTCGAGGCAGTCAACGGGTTCATGGCCTGGGCAAGGACCAAGGGACTCGAGGGCATAATCCTCTCCATCCAGCCAACCAATTCGGCGTCCATCGGGCTGGCGATAAAGTTCGGTGCCGCCCACATTGGTTCGCAAACAGACGTTCACCATGGGGCTGAGGATATTTACTTTTTTCGGCTTTGACGCGCCGATTATTTTAGCGCGGGTGTCACCCCAAAATGATATGATCGGCTTGTCTCGTCGATTCGTTCCGTACTGAGACTGAAATCGACTGGACACACTATGTTGATCCAGAGAGGTTGTAATCATGACCGAAAAAACCAAAAAAGAGCCGCTATCCAGGGAAACCAGGATCAGAAATCTTGCCTACATGTTGTGGATGGAAGATGGCTGCCCCGAAGGCCGTGACCAGGCCCATTGGCTTGAGGCTGAAGACATGTTGCGGGCGGAAGACGAGGATCC
>JANMPF010000307.1:0-1988 GCA_031369725.1 Rhodobiaceae bacterium
TGGGTGTTGATTAGCCGAAGCGGGGGCAACTGGGCAACCCTTGCGATTTCAGAAGTCTTTTGACAGGGTGAAATTCACCGCATGGGAATCGAAATAATAGCTCGCCAGATTGCTGTCGTTAAAGGAATAGGTATATTCCAGTTCTGGTGCATAGCCCCAAATGTTGAAGTCGCGCTTGGTCAAACTTACGGTGCCCGTGTACCTGGTGTCCTTGCGCACGCGATTGTAAATCGGGAAAACACCATCAAATTCTGAATGTCTCACCTGGCCATGGAGATAGGCGGTGACGCCGTGCGGCAGTTCCTTGTAAATGCCGAGGCCAACGGAGTAGGAATTGTAGGAATCGTAATCGATGTCGGATTTCACGCGGTCGTAGCCCGCGTCCATGGAAACGTTCAGGTCTGCCGAAAAGCCGTGGCTCCAGGAGCCGTCAACCATCGCAGCGGTTGCATCATTCAATGAATTGCTGGGATAGTTCCGCCATTCATATACTGAACTCAGGTTGATGCGGTCCTTTGGCGTCAAGTCTTTTTGCAATCCAACACGCGGACCATAGCTGTAGTAACCCAAGCCCGATGCATCCGACTTTATGCTTTGACTGGAGACCATGCCGAGCCCCACGTGGCCATCGGGAAACAGGTAACGCAATTCGGCAGACTCGCTGGTGCCATAAGCGTTGTAGGTCTTATCGTCGTAGAGCTGGCCAATGATATTGCCGCCGAGGACGACAGAAAAATCATTGCTGAGGCGCTTTGAAAAGCCCGCGTTGGCACCTGCCAAAAGTCCAATTCCAGTTTTTTTGCGGGAATTCGGATCTATGGTGATTTCACCGCCATAGGCGTCATAAACCTTGGTGAGCGAACTGCCGTTGTTGATGTTGGTGCTGGGTGCGGCAGAAATAAACGCGCTGAAGGTGTAGGGGCGGCTGGCATCAATGGTATCAATGAACGACCGGATGCCTTGCGCCTGGACAGCATTCGGGGCGTCGGCCATGAGCAGTGTCAGGTGATGCTTGGCGCTGTCGTTTTCGCCCAGTTCAAAAAGCGTCTTTGCAAGTTCCGAGCGCACCAACGTGAGGCTGGGATCGCTTGCCAGGGCATCACGATATTTCTGTACGGCACCGGTGAGGTTGCCACGCCCGTGAAGTACCATCCCTTCAATGAACAGTGTGCGGTTTCGTGCAAACTTGCCGGCAAGGGGATAGCGCTTCAATAGCGCGGCTGCCAATTCGGCGTGACCGGTTTGCGCAAGCGCTATGAGCAGGCTGACGCGGGCCGACTCATTTGAGGCCTCGTAAACGGAAATCTGTTGCGGCGACGGGGTGACAGCCACTCTGGCAATTGCGATGCCGGAGGTGAGCGCCAGACAGGAAAGCGCACAAAACAATGTGCGCAGTCGTGTCTTTATCGATCCATTTTTCAATCTGCACGCTCAGCTTCAGGCTTTATTGACCATGGAACACGCCGCTTTCTTGAATAAAGCCGCGCCGATCATCGTTGATTGGTGGATGGCTGCCAATTGGCTCGGGACTAAGGGCTACGAAATTGAATGCGCCAGCTATTTCACTTGCGGAGGGTCCATAGAATCCTGCATAGGCGGGATTGGCGCCGTTAACCCAACCCAGTGGTGATGTCGGATCGATTGATGCTGTTCCGTTGGTCATTTTGTTTCCGGTAATCGTTCCGTTTATGATGACATCATCAGTCATGAATTTCTGATAATTAACATCCGAAGTGTCCGTCGCATTGACCCTCTTGAACCCGATTTGACCGTTCAGTGTCTGCCATCCAGTCCAAGTCTTGGGCGTCAAATTTCCAAGAATGGTGTGGGCAGCAAAATCTGCGACAATTCTGCTGGTTCCTTCAATGGCCCATGAGCCATTTGCGGAAATTGTTTGCGTCGTGTTGCTGGGGGAGTCGATCCAGTTCCATGTTTTAGCTGTGGCGCCATAATCACCGTTATAGGTTACACTGCCGCCTGACGGCATG
>JANMPF010000386.1:0-2862 GCA_031369725.1 Rhodobiaceae bacterium
CTTTTCGAGATGAGCTCCGCTGCCGCCTGGCCTTGGCTTGCGCCCGATTTTTTCATGTTCTCATCCTGGATTTTCTCACCCACCATCGACGATTTTATTGATCTCGATTTCGAGTTACGTCAAGAGTCGTCGGGGCAGGCAATTGAAGTCGGAGCCAGGTCCGCTCCGTCCCAAGGGCGAGCCTCGCCACGGACGCCCAATCATGCTAGCCTCAAGATTGCCGACTGCCATTCAGTAAAAGTTGGCAGCTTGCCATGGGAGGGGTGGGCCTGACTGGGTTTTGTTAGCATTGGCGTGATGCATTACCCGCAACGCCCTAATCGTTGAAGGAGAACAATTTATGTCAGCAGAAAATGAAGTCCGCGAAGCATCAAAAAAATTCTACGCGGCGTTGACCCGCATGCTCAATGGTGACGCAGGTCCGTTGGCAGGTATCTGGTCGCACAGCGCGACCGTCACAACCATGCACCCGATCGGCGGTCGGGAAGTTGGGTGGGACGAGGTTCGAAAATCATGGGAGCAGGTGGCTCAGCTCGCCTCAGGGGGAGAGGGCAAACTGAGTGATCAAGTCATTCAGGTCGCTGGCGACATGGCTTACGAGCTGGGTGTCGAGCGTGGGCAGGTTACGCTTGCCGGTCAGCCGGTCAGCATCGAGCATCGCGTCACCAACATCTATCGCCGAGAATCCGGAGGATGGAAGGTTGTCCATCACCACACTGATGTTTCGCCCGCGATGCTGGATGTTCTCGCCCGTTTGAAGGCGCCAAAACCTGGCTGAACATCGTGGACACCAATCCCCGTCTCCATCCATCACCGCTTGACAGAATTGCACTGGCCGCGTTACCTCACAGAACAATTGAAGTTTCAAAAAGGTGAAAACGCGTGCTTCCTGTCGGCGTTTTGATAGACTCAAAAAGTGGGGAGGTGACCCCTTCCACTGGGCGGTACTCGAAACGCCTCAACGAGCTGCGCGGCATTTACAGGGATCAGGACGCTCTCGATGCAATCCTTGCGGCCCGCGGTGACATTGTCGCCTATGATGTTTTGGAGTTTATCCAACCCGGTGCCGACATATGCTTTGGCACGACGACCATGTATCCCGGCCGCGTCGGCGAAGAGTTTTTCATGACCCGTGGCCATTTTCACAAACGAAGGGACCGGGGTGAGATCTACTACACGCAATCGGGTGAAGGCCTTCTACTCCTTGAGTCCCGGGAAGGAGAAACGCAGACAGTTGATATGAAGCCCGGAAGCTGCGCGTTCATACCACCTGATTGGGCGCACCGTTCCGTTAATACCGGGATTGTTCCGCTCGTCTTCGTTTGGGTCTGCAATGCAGACGCTGGTCACGACTATGGTGAAATTCTGGCGCGCGGCATGCGAAAACTGGTCGTGAGCCGGGATGATGGCGTGGCACTCACACCCAATCCGAATTTTGCCAAATGACTTTGCTGGATTGCCTGGCGGGCGTCAATATCAGCTTTCACTTCGCCCGTTCATAAATTGCGCAATGTCCTCTCTGCCCGGAATGCTTGCCATTGCTCCCCGTATGGTGGTTGCCAATGCTCCCGCCGCGCAGGCTGAGCGCAGGATATGTGCGAGCTGATGGTGGTGGGCCGTATCCATGGCGATTTCAAGCAGCCCTGACAGAAGGGAAGCCATGAAGGCATCCCCCGCGGCAGTCGTGTCGATTGCTTCCACCGCATAGCCGCTACAAACGAATCTCTCGTTGGCTGTGAAAAGTTCGGCACCATGCCGCCCCCTGGTCACCGCCACAGTCTTGAGGCGTTTGTGCCAAAGCGAGCGGACAGCCTCCTCGATTGAACTCATATCAGTCAATCCGAAAAGTTCATCTTCGCTCAACTTGACAATGTCAGCCTGCGCGATCAGCTCGCGTGCGGCAAACAGCATGGCATCGGGGTCCTGCCAAAGCGCTGGCCTGAAATTCGGATCGACCGAAACCAGCCGGCCTGCAGCTTTGGCAAGGCTGATTGCTTTTCTCTGTGCGGCGGCTGATCGTGGTGCCGAGATGGGCAACACCCCGAAATGTGAGATCGTTGCGTGCTCAATCAATTCCGCATTGACATCATCCAGGTCGATTGCAAGGTCTGCCGCATTATCGCGATAAAAAATAAATTCGCGCTCGCCGTGGCACCCGAGGGTTACAACAGACAAACCCGTTTTTTCGCAAGCCGCCTGGGTCACCCCCGATGTGTCAACCCCGTACCGGTCCAAGGCGGAGACAATCATGTTGCCGAAACCCTCGTCACCAACTTTGCTCAGCATCACCACTCTGCGACCGAGCCGCGCAAGTCCAACCGCCACATTGCCTGGTGCGCCGCCTGGACTCGGCGCATAAAGCCACTCTTCACCGGATTTGGAATGGGGCACCAGATCCATCACCAGCTCCCCGAAACAAGCCACGTCCCACGCCACCTTTCCCTTGCTAGCTACCATCCGACATTCCCTCATATGAACCCCGGTTTGAGAAGGAACAGTAGGTCTCATTGGCTGGCGAGGCAACGCCGAATAAGGTGGGCGACTAGCCCAGTTCATGAAGCGTGACCGCTCGGCTGTAGTGGCCGAAGTTGCCGGCGACCAGTCGCCACTTTGGCGTTGTGGGGTAAGGCGTTTGCAGGCTGGCGAAAATGCAGCTACAGTAAGAACTCAATATGAGCAAAGGATATCGGGGGCCGCGACTTTTCCGTTGGGGAGGTTTCAGTGACAGCCGGGCATCAGTCAAAGACTCTAACGGTAATCATGATCAAGCCGTCGCGCTATGACAGCGATGGTTATCCCATAACTTGGTATCGCTCGATAATTCCCTCCAATACGTTGGCAGCACTGTATGGCTTGGGCCGC
>JANMPF010000392.1:0-7658 GCA_031369725.1 Rhodobiaceae bacterium
AATTTCGGCAAAAATGGAAAAGTCCCTTGCGGCCACAAATCCAAGTTCAAGACCAACGCGTGAATTGAGGAGCCGGCGTTCGGCAAGCACCTCGCGAAGCAGCCCAATTGAAGTGTTGAGGTCGTATTGGGCCGGCCGCGAATGGCGTAACCGCTTGCCGTTCGCCACATCGCTGGCGACAATGGCATCCGAAATCTCGCCCTGCTGATTGAAATGGCCAGTCTCCACCCAGATGCGATGGGTACGCACGTCTTCAATTTTTGATTGCGCCCTGAAAGCCATTGCCTGCAGGTCACCAACAATTGCGGTCATTGGGGCATCACCTGCCACAACGACAAATGCTGCACCGACACGCCGCCAGGAAGTTGCAACTCCTGGGAACGCACCGGTGGCATATTTGATGGTCTCAGGCTGGGCCAGAACAAGAGCATCAAGCTCCTGTTCTGCCATCAACCGCGCGGCGAGGCTCCGGTCGAGATATCCGGAAACCAACCCGCTTACTTCGTTGTCAAATTGTAATAGACAACGTCTGAGCTTGGACCCATGACGAAGTTCTTTACGTTGACGCGCGTTGCCAGCTGCTGGGTGTCCTGGAACATGATGATGAACGGACCTTCATCCATCACCTTCTTTTGCAATGCTTTGTAATCTGCCTCGCGCTTGGTTTCGTCACGCTCGCGCACGGCAGCATCTGTCATCTTGGTTATTTCGGGAATGTCCCAGCTATTGCGCCAAGCCAGCGGTTTGGATTTGGGCGTATCCGAGTTGTCGGGATTGCGGGCAAATGAGTCCGCGTTGGTGTGCGGATCCATATAGTCGGGGCCCCAGTTCATAAGAAGCATTTGATGCTGGCGGGCCCGGTATTTGGTCAATACGGTTTTCTGTTCACCGGGCACAATGGTGACCTTGATGCCGCCTTGGGCCATTGTTGATTGAATTGATTGGGCCATATTGGCAAACGGCTGGGTGTTGGGCGCATCCAGCGTCACTTCAAATCCATCTTTCAAACCTGCTTCAGCCAACAGCGCCTTTGCCTTGGCGGGGTCCAGTTTGTACTCATTCTCGTCAAGGGCTGCCCAGAAGCCAGATGGCCAAAACGTCTGATGGACTTTTTCCTTACCCTTGAGGAACGAGTTCACCATGCCATCGTAGTCAACAAGATAGTGCATGGCTTGGCGTACTTTGAGGTTCTGGAACTGGGTGGTTTTCAGGTTCAGACCGACATAATACAGGCTGGCCTGAGGGATCGTTGTAATCGTGATGTCCTTGTTACCGGCGACACCGGCAACCTGGTCGGGCGTCAGGTCGCGGGCAATGTCCACATCGCCTTTTTCAATCAGCAGGCGTTGTGCTGCCGGTTCGGTGACATGGCGAATGACAACCCGCTTGAGCGCTGCCGCACCGCCACGATAAGTTGGATTAACTTCCAGCGAGACACTCTCGTTGGCTTTCCATGCCTTCAGCGTGTAGGCGCCAGAGCCTGCGGAATTTGTCTTGAGCCAGGCATAGCCCAAGTCGCCAGCAGTTTCATGCTCCATGACCGTCTTCATGTCGACGACCGAACCTACAACCGAGGACATCAAGCTGAGGACGAGTGAGGGCGAGAAATCTTCGGAGATCGTGATTTGGAAGGTCATGGGATCGACGGCCTTCACCATCTGATCAACATTGTCCTTGGTCCAGCCGAGTTGACCAATGAGAAAGGCGGGGGTTTTGTCGAGCTTGATGACGCGCTGCAGGGAAAATACGGCATCCGCCGCAGTCAATGGATTTCCCGAGGCAAATTTCTGTCCCGCCCTGATTTTGAAAGTGAAAGTTTTGCCGTCGTCACTCACCTTATAGCTTTCAGCAACGCCAGGAACGAGCTTGTTTATGTCGGTAGGTTCAAGCCGCATGATGCGGTCATACATGTTGGCGATCACTTCAATGCCACTGAATTCATAGGCCTCGGCGGGGTCAAGCGTGATCATGTCATCAATTGCCTTGGCAATTACCAAAGTATCCTTCGGGGTATCGGCCAACGCCATGGGTGAGATGGAAAGGAGTACGCCGGCAAACAACGCATATTTAAACTGATTCAACATGTTAGGCTCCCTATTCTTGTTCAACTCAAGCCCTGAAGAAACTGTGCTTCAGCTTGAACTGTTGAGCAATCTCACTCCATTTTCAGGACAAGCGCAAGGCGGTGGCAATTTCTCAGGCGGGTGCCCTGGTAAACCCGCGGCTGGCAGCGATAAGCTCCCGGGTATAGGATTCCTTGGCTTTTCCCCGTCGCAAGCTTTCAACTTCGAGAAGTTCAACAAGCTTGCCATTTTGCATAATAGCTATGCGATTGCAGAGATGGGCGACCACACCAAGATCATGGCTCACAAGAATGCTGGTTAGCCGATAGCTGCGCCGCAGCCGGGAAATGAGATTGAGAATTTCTGCCTGAATTGAAACATCCAAGGCGGACGTTGGCTCATCAAGCAGGAGAATGCGGGGCTTCAGGATCAAGGCCCGTGCAATTGCCACGCGTTGCCTTTGACCGCCAGACAACTGGTGTGGATAGCGATACCGGTGTTGAGGCAGCAAGCCTACGTCCGACAGCGCTTCGTTGACCTTGGTTGCAATCTCCTGCACGCCATGAATCAATAGCGGTTCACGCAACATGTCATCAACGGTCTGGCGTGGGTGGAGCGAGCCATAGGGATCCTGAAACACATACTGCATCAGGCGGCGATCAGCCTTGCTGCGTTTTGAACCAACCGGAAGACCGCTGATTTTGAGGCTTGGTGCCTCACTTTCCACAAGTCCCGCCACAGCTTTAAGGATGGTTGATTTTCCCGAGCCCGACTCGCCGACAATACCGAATGTCTCACCGTCAGCCACTTTAAAAGAAACGTCACGTACAGCGTGAATAGGCCGCCTGCCGTTGCGAAATGTCACGGAAAGATTGCTGACCTCGATCATGCCAGCCACTCCGGGTCGCGCACAACCACACTGAGTTCAGAAGTCTTGTGTTCCAATGAAGGTGCTGCCTTTATAAGCGCCTGCGTGTAGGGATGCCTGGCCTTGTGGAGTTCATTGGCCATGCACTCTTCAACAATTTTGCCGCCATACATCACCAGCACACGATCACAAAAGCTGGATACGATCGTAAGGTTGTGGCTGATAAAGATAAGGCCCATGCCGCGGTCGGCGACCAGATCATCAAGGATGCGCAACACCTGGTTTTGAACAGTCACGTCGAGTGCTGAGGTGGGCTCGTCTGCAATCAGCAAATCCGGTTCGGCAATCAGCATCATGGCGATCATCACCCTTTGGCCCATGCCGCCGGAAAGCTGATGCGGATAAAGGTGGTAGACGAGATCAGGATCACGAATTTTGACTGCTTCCAACATGGCCAATGCGCGCTTTCGGGCATCCTCTGCCGCCCCGCGATAATGCAGCAGATAGGTTTCCTGAATTTGATGGCCAATCTTGAGGACGGGGTTCAACGAGTATTTCGGGTCCTGCATCACCATCGAAATGCGACGGCCACGCAGGGCCTGCCATTCTGCGTCCTGCATGGCGATGAGGTTTTGCCCGGCAAACTGCATGCGATTTGCGGTTACAATGCCGGGACGCGGAATGAGGCCCAACAACGCGCGGCCGGTGGTGGATTTGCCGGAGCCTGATTCACCAACGATCCCCAGGCGTTCGCGGCCAAGCGAAAAACTTACATTGCGCACGGCACGCGTTAGCCCGCCGCGGCCGGGAAAAGACACGTTGAGACCTTCAACCTCAAGGAGCGGCGACTGGCTCATGCATTCTTCGGATCAAAAACGTCGCGCAATCCATCCCCCAAAAGGTTAAAGCCAAGGCTCACAATGAAAATGGCAATGCCCGGTATTGTTGCCACCCACCACTGGTCGAGGATCACATCGCGCCCGGCAGATACCATGGCCCCCCACTCGGCGGTGGGCGGCTGCGCACCCAGACCCAGGAAGCCAAGGCCTGCAGCCGTCAAGATGATGCCAGCCATATCGAGTGTGAGGCGCACGATCAAGGATGAGAGACACAACGGCACGATATGGCGAAACAATATGCGCGACGTGGATGCACCTTGCAGCACGACAGCTGAAATAAAATCACTGCGCGCAAAGGTGACTGTTTCGGCACGGGCGATGCGTGCGTAAGGCGGCCATGCCGTGAGCGATATGGCGATTACGGCGTTTTCGATGCCGGGTCCAAGGGCTGCCGCAAATGCGAGCGCCAGCACCAAGCGGGGAAAGGCAAGAAAGATGTCAGTGATCCGCATGAGAACAGCGTCAACCCAGCCACCGAGATAACCTGCAGTCGTGCCAACTGTCAAACCGATGGGAGCCACAACGACAGAGACCAGCAACACAATGGTAAGTGTCACCCGCGCGCCATGAACCGTTCGCACATATATGTCACGCCCAAGTTCATCGGTGCCGAACCAATGGATGGAGCTGGGAGCCGCCAGCCGAGCGGCTAGATCTTGCGTGTTGGGCAATGTCGGGCCAGCAATCAGAGGTGCAAAAATGGCAACGAGAATGAGTGCCGCTACAATCAGAAGGCCGGCAAAGGCCGCTGGATTGGAGCAGATTGCAACGACACTGCGATAGAGATTTCCCAGTACCGCCTGACGCCGCGAGGTTGGCGCGTCGCTGACAAGCCATTGGCTGAGTGTTGCGCCTGTCATGACGTTTGCAGCCTTGGATCAAAGACCTTGTAGAGCAAGTCACACAGGAGGTTAACGCCGATAAAAACGACACCAACCAGCAGGGTGCCACCCAGCACGGCGTTCATATCCGCGTTGAACAATGAACGCGTGATGTAAAGTCCAAGACCTGGCCACGCAAAAACTGTCTCTGTCAGTACCGCTCCCTCCAGCAGCGAGGCGTAGCTGAGACCGATGACCGTGATCAGCGACACCATGATATTGGGGAATGCATGCCACCAAACGGCTCCCCAGAAGGAGCGGCCCTTAATGCGCGCTGCGGTAACATATTCCTGGCTGAGCTGCTCAATCATGAAACTTCGCGTCATGCGCGCAATGTATGCGACAGAGTAATAGCCCAGAATGGAGGCCGGCAAAACAACGTGGCTCAAGGCATTCCGAAAAATATCCCATTCGCCCTCAACTGCGCTGTCAATGAGAACAATGCCGGTGTGAGACGTGACAATATCGTCGTATCCCACGTCAAGCCTTCCAGGACCAGCAACCCAGCCGAGTTTGCCATAAAATACGAAAAGTCCAACCAGGCCCAACCAGAATACCGGCATGGAATAGCCAAACAGTCCGATAATGCGAACAAGGTGATCTGGCCATTTTCCCTTTTGCGCCCCGGCTGCAACGCCCACCGGAACACCAATGACGACACCGAGAATGGTGGCAATTGTGGCCAACTCAAAGGTCGCCGGGAAAAAATGCAATAGGTCAGAGAGAACGGGATGCGACGTCATTATGGATTGCCCAAAGTCGCCTGAAAGCAGCTTCTTCAGATATTTGAAAAACTGCTCAAGAATGGGGTGGTCAAGCCCCATGGCGATTCGCGTCTTTTCATAGACATCCTGGGTCGCGTGATCGCCCACTACGGCAAGCACAGGATCCACGGCCATGAAGCGACCAATTATGAACGTCACCGCAGTCAGGCCGAGAAAAGTCAGCGCCATCGACGCGAGGAATGAGCCGAACCGCCACAAAACCGCCAATGCCCAATTTCGCCTCCGCTCGTCGCTCATGCCAAATCCCTCGTGTCCCGCATGTCAATGCATTGATGCTTTTTCATGGCGAGTCAAATCCATACGTGAAGAAAGCTCAGCTTTCGGCAGCAAAACAGGCACGCCTTGCTGGTGCCGCCAAATACTGTGAAACCGCTGTGATGCGTTCACTGGTATAGTTGTGCTCCTCTACCACTAAGAAAATCAGGTTCACTTAAGTTATTGATATAACATGATAGTTTTAAAAATCTCGCTAACTTAAAAAAATGCAAGTTTTGTGGAACTTTTTTGCCACGTGCGGGTTTTACTGCAGATACGCCAACGTCAGCGTTGTGTGGTTGAATAGCTTTGGCGGCTGGTTGCCACGGCGGAAGGGCTTTGATGGCGTTAATACTGATCGTCGATGACGAAGTATTCATCCGCGGGGTTACCGAGTTGATGGTTCAGGACCTGGGCCATGAAACCCTTGCGGCCGGTGGCGTAGACGAAGCGCTGGTACACCTGCAATCTGCCCAACATATTGATGCCCTGTTTACTGATATCCGCCTCAAATCAATGGTGCTTGGCGGGTTTGAACTTGCCCACCAGGCCATCAAGCTTCGCCCGAAATTGCGTGTACTCTATACCACCGGGAGTTCCATGACCGAGAAGATGAGAGCTTTGTTTGTCGATGGCGCACACTTCATGCAGAAACCCTATACACAAGACCAGCTCCAGAACTCGATGGAGGAGCTGCTCGCAGCGTCATCTTGAGGTCGCGCAATCTATTTACCAAGCTCCTCGCCGAGGGCACTGACAAGGCAGGAGCCCTGCAGAGCGCCATTTTCAACAGCGCCAACTTTTCGAGCATCGCCACCGACGCAAAGGGGGTCATTCAAATCTTCAATGTGGGCGCCGAGCGGATGCTGGGCTACACGGCTTCTGAAGTGATGAACAAGATCACGCCTGCCGACATCTCCGATCCGCAGGAGCTGATCGCGCGCGCCAAGGCGCTGAGCGTAGAGCTCGCAACCCCAATCACGCCGGGTTTTGAAGCCCTGGTATTCAAGGCGTCACGCGGGATTGAGGACATTTACGAACTGACTTACATCCGCAAGGACGGCAGCCGGTTTCCAGCGGTGGTGTCGGTCACGGCGCTGCGCTATGCGCAAGGGTCCATCATTGGTTACCTGCTCATTGGCACCGACAACACGGCGCGCAAGCTGGTCGAAGAAGAACAATAAAAGTCAGACCAGCGCTTGCGTGACCAGCAGTTCTACACCCGCTCGCTGATTGAATCCAACATCGACGCGCTCATGACCACCGATCCCTCCGGCATCATCTCGGATGTCAACAAGCAGATGGAGGCGCTGACGGGCTGCACGCGTGATGAACTGATCGGCGCACCGTTCAAGGGCTACTTCACTGACCCTGAGCGGGCCGAAGCGGGGATCAAGCGTGTACTGAGTGAAAAGTCGGTCACCGACTACGAGCTGACAGCGCGCGCCCGTGATGGCAAACAAACCGTGGTATCCTACAACGCAACCACCTTTTACGACCGGAACCGCAAGCTGCAGGGTGTATTCGCGGCGGCACGCGATGTCACCGAGCGCAAGCGGGTGGAAATGGAATTGAAACAGGCAAAGGCTGTGGCCGAGAGTGCAAACCGGACCAAGTCAGACTTTTTGGCAAGCATGAGTCATGAAATCCGAACACCCATGAATGCGATCATGGGCATAGCGGACCTGCTGGCCAAGACTGCGCTCTCAGCCGAACAGGACAAGTACGTACAGGTCTTTCGACGCGCCGGTGACAACCTGCTGAATCTTATCAATGACATTCTTGATCTCTCAAAGGTCGAGGCCTCGCAACTTGAATTGGAACGGACCGGTTTCTCATTGATCGACCAGTTGGAGATCGTGATGGAGATGGTGGCGGCACGGGCCCATGAGAAAGGGCTTACTCTG
>JANMPF010000406.1:0-3685 GCA_031369725.1 Rhodobiaceae bacterium
GACCAACAACAGCGTTGCCAGTTGGGATGACGCAACCTTCCGCCCCCAACATATCGACCCGCAAATGGTGCGGGGCGGCCATGAACTCATGCAACTCTATGCCCGGCTCGGCTGCAAGCCCACCTGGACCTGCGCACCCTACCAACTCACCGGTGGCCCAAAATTTGGCGATCACATCGCCGTGGGAGAATCCAATGCGGTTTCCTATTACAATTCGGCACTGGGTGCGCGCACCAATAAATATGGCTCCTATCTTGATGTGGCCTGCGCCATCACCGGGTTGGCACCCTTTGCCGGCCTTCACACCGATGCAGGCCGAAGGGCCGAAATCCATTTCGCTTGCGGCACTTTGCCGGATGCCTGGAAACGCGAAGATATTTTCTTCCATCTCCTCGGTCACATCATAGGTGCTGCTGCTGGCCGCCGCATTCCCGTCATCACGGGGGTAAACCAGGCAAACCCCGACAATCTCAAGGCCCTGTGTGCCGCTGCGGCAGCATCAGGTGGCGTTGAACTCTTGCATGTGGCGGGCATCACACCCGAAGCGCCAGCCCCTGGTGCCGTCTCAAAATTGCAGGCGAAGATTGACATCACACCCGATGATTTGGTCCGCGCCCACCAGCAGCTCTCAACCGCCCAGGACGGTCATATTGATTGTGTGGCGCTGGGTACGCCACATTTTTCCCTCACGGAATTTATGCGGCTGATTGAACTGCTGGATGGCCGCAGCGTCACTTTGCCGACCCTGGTTTCAACCAGCCGCGGCATTCGCGAAATGCTCAAGCCCAAGGGCTGGCTGAAAATATTGGAGGACGCAAGGATCCAGATCCCGGTGGACATCTGCACCTACTATTCACCCAAGATCCAAAGCCTCAAAGGCCGTGTCATGACCAATGCCGCAAAATGGGCCTACTACGCGCCCGGCATGTTGCAGGTCGAAGTGGCGTTTGGCAGCCTTAAGGAATGTGTGGAAAGCGCTGTGAGGGGTGAAATCTGGCGCGATCCCGAACTATGGCTGAACTTATGAAAAACCTCCATGCCGGGGATGTTGAAGGGGCCGTGCTGCTGCTTGCTGAGCCTTTGAGCTTTTGGGGTGGCTTTGATCCCCGCACGGGCGTGATTGTCGATATTCACCACCCGCAGCGCGGCGAAAGTCTCAGCGGGAAAATTTTGCTGATGGTGGAAACCCGGGGCTCCGGCAGTGCGCCCGGAAATCTCGCTGAAGCCATCAGGCTCGGCACTGCACCCGCTGGAATTATTCTGCTGCAGCCCGACATCAATTTAAGTGTAGGTGCAAGGGTTGCAGAAACACTCTACGGCAAGAGCTGTCCCATCATCAGCGTCGCCCCACAGCAATTTGCCCACCTCTCCAAACACGCGTATTTGCATATCTCCCATGATGGCAATGTCGGTCCCGCCCTCGACGATGCATGAATGCTCGGCTAGAAGGCGCTCATGAAATTTGCATCCATCACACAAAGACTGAGCGGTTTGGGTTCTGACAAGTGGGCCGTTCACATTGAAGGCAAGCGCCGTGCCGGTGCCGGCGAAAAATTGATATTTCTGTCCATCGGCGAGCCCGATGCGCCACCGCCCGCAAGCATCATGGATGTGGTGAACACGCAAATGCGCGCCGGCCGCTATAAATACGCCGCAAGCCGCGGTGAAGCATCCCTGCTCAAAAGCCTGTCAGCGCAATATACCAAAAGCACGGGCCGCAATGTCAGCGCCCGGCAATTCATTTTCCTCCCCGGCACGCAAACCGCCTTGTTTGTGGCCATGCAGGCAACCATTGAGCTGGGCGACGAGGTGTTGATGGCTGATCCCTACTACGCCACCTATGAAGGCGTGATCGCAGCCGCAGGCGGTATTGCAATTCCAGTCGGCGTTGACCCCGACCACGGCTTTCACCTGAAAGCCGCCGATCTCGAGCGTGCCATCACGCCAAAGACCCGCGTCTTGCTGCTCAACACGCCAAGCAACCCAACCGGCGCTGTGCTGACGCGCCAAGAGGTCAAAGCCATTGGCGATGTGTGCGAGCGCCATGACCTGTGGATCATCTCCGACGAGGTCTATGCCACCATGACCTACGGCAACACGGTGTTTGCCTCCCCCTTTGATGAGCCGCACCTGGAAAAGCGCACTGTCGTCGTGTCGTCCCTCTCCAAATCCCATGCCATGCCTGGCTTCCGCTGTGGCTGGCTTGCGGCTTCCGAAGAATTTTGTGAAGCCACATTGCCGCTCACCGAAACCATGCTTTTTGGCTCGCAGGCCTTTCTCGAGGATGCCGCAGCATTTGCACTTTCCAATCATTTCCCGGAAGTGGATGCGATGAAAAAAAGCTATGAAACCCGTGCTAGCACCCTTGTTGCCGGATTGAAAAGTGCAAAACACATCTCGGCCCGCATGCCCGAAGGCGGCATGTTCGTCATGGTCGACGTGCGCAAGACAGGCTTGAGCGGTGAAGAATTTGCCCGAAAATTGCTGGCCCAGGAAAACGTCGTCACCATGCCCGGCGAAAGTTTCGGCGCCGGAGGTGCCGGCCACCTGCGTGTGGCACTCACCGTGGACGAGGCGCAAATCAAGGAAGCCTGTAAAAGAATGGCGAGGCTCGCGGCCACACTCTAGCTCCGGCAGTTCCCTATTTTTCCGCTTTCTTGAGTTCAGCCATGTTCAAAATCGCAGTACTTTCTGCATCAGTCAAAACGCCATCTTGATTTGGATCGGCATTGAACAGCGCCTGCGCGAGCTTGACGGGAAATATCTCATACTGGTTGCCATTTTGCGATGTTCGCAATGGTTTGGAAATCTCAAGCCACTCGAGTTTGCCATCTCCGTCCGCATCGAACGCCATGACCCCGGCGATCAATTCCTCATTGCGACGCTTTTGCCTGGCCGCTTGGGCATCTTTGTCTTCGCCTAACGAAAACGGCTCCCGGTTGTAATCGGCAACCTGTTCTACTTCCGACTTGCTAACCTCGAAATCGTCATTCAGATCGTAGATCAGACGCTGGGAAATATTCTGTGCGCGAAGCCGCGCCGTCAGGACACGATTGGCCTGGTCAATTTCCTTTTGGTCAATGCCGTTCCCGTCCCGGTCAATTTGACGGAGCAAAGGACCAGTCTGGCTCAACCCATCAGCACCCGGTTGCAGATACTGAACCAACAGTGCGCGAATATTGTCAATTGCATCATCAGCCATGGCAGGACTTCCCCATGACAGGATTGAAAAAAGCAGCGCCACCAGCGCAATTGAAATTGATTTGCCGCTCAACATGAAATGATGCCCCCGAATCATTGGTCGATGCACAACCTAATACAATCTCTTGAAGGTTTGTCGAGAGGCTATTGCTTGGAAATCCTTTGCGAGAGGGCCAATGCGCTTAAACCACCTGATAGCCGAACTCTTCCGATTGCTCCGTCAGCCATTCCCAGAAACTTTCCGAGAAGCCGCGAAACACCGAAAGCTCAAAGGCGTCATTGCCAACCCGCGTCACATGCACGCCCACATGCGCCATTTGCGTAAGGACGGATTTCCCCAATACAAACGCGCTCGCATGAAAATCAACCGGCGAACCCTTGCCCAGAATGTGGCGCACCTTCAGCCCTTCGATGCGGATGATCACGCGGCCGTGGCTTTGGTCGGAACACGAAGCAAGGCCCGCAAATTTCTCGGCAACCTCTG
>JANMPF010000470.1:0-1815 GCA_031369725.1 Rhodobiaceae bacterium
GATGGTTTGGCTGTCGTTCCATGATGACGAATGATGCCATGCATTTTTCCCAAACATCTTTGTCATTCCGACATGGTCTCCGATTCAACAAGTGGGTGCTGAACACGCAACGTCTGAACGACACAAAAGTTCCAACTTAATCACAGTTCAAACTTGCAGTAAAAAACGCCGCTCTATTTTGGCGTGATACGCGATTCAACAAACCACAACTGCTGGTCAATGCCACGCGAAATCTTGCTAAGGATAGGCCTCCCGGGCAGTTTGTCCAAACGCGGCAAGTGCACCTGCCGCCGCAAATATGTGTTCGCCAGCTGCAATGCCTCCCATTCTTCCCGCGCGTTCGGCGACCATGTCGGAATCGGAATAGAACTCAACGGCTCCCGCCCCGCACGTTCCAGTGTGCCTGTTTCATTTGCGCGTGTAAATCAATTCCGGCGACTGCGCCCGAATATTTTCTGAAAGTGTGTTGTGGGTAAATTGCATCATTAAGTCTCCAGAATATCGCAGCGTGGGCACATAACGTAATTGACCGTGAATTGGTTCCCATCGCTGCTGAAATAAATTTGGCAGATTTGCCTTATTTTCTAGCAAGCCACGTGCACCGATGATGTTTCCAGCGCTTGCAGTACTGTTTGGTTCTGTGTGTCTTGATAGTCACAACTTTCATTGCCG
This sequence comes from Rhodobiaceae bacterium, assembly GCA_031369725.1. GTDB lineage: Bacteria > Pseudomonadota > Alphaproteobacteria > Rhizobiales > Aestuariivirgaceae > Aestuariivirga. Next base: position 673 of record JANMPF010000470.1, read on the forward strand.
CAACCTGAACCTGAAGCATCATTGCCCTGTTGGCCAGCTGGTCGTTGACATTTTTCAACTCCATGATTTTGGCTTCCAATATCTTGGCGTCGTAGGGACACGACTGCAATGCAACAGGCGGTTGCTTGAAAACTACGGTCTGCGCGTGCGTTGCACCTGAAAATATGAAAACCAGACCCAACAGTGAGGCAAATCTCAAACCGTTGCTGGACGAAAAAATATGCATGCTCCAAACTCCCTCTGCCAAAATACCAATGCAATATCTTGGCCATGATGAATTGAAACCGAACTTGCCGCCAAATTTCGATTGATTTAAGGTTTGATCCAATCGCAGTAAGTATCTAGTCCTTGCCCTTGCTCATCTTTGGTTTTAGTGGCAATTGCCGTTAGGGTTAATGAAGCTCAGTTAACATCATGCTTTGCAAAAAATGCGAGGATATCCTCAAGCACCGGCATTGCCTGGCTGCGAAACGGTTTGGCAATTGCCATTAATATTCGCACATGGCCAAGGGCCTTGTATTCACGCAGTTCAGACGTTGCACCTTTTTCTCTCAAAACCTTGTCCATCGCCCTGCTATTTTTGGGGAACACGGTCGTGTCAGCGGTTCCCGTCATCAACAGAAATGGCGGCGCATCGGCGCGCGCATAAGTGATGGGTTGGGTCATGATCAAGTCAGGTTCACTGCCAAATGTTTCAATGGTGGTTTTGGTATCAAGTGGCAGAAAATCAAAAGGGCCGGCCAAGGTGGCAACGGCACGTATTGGAGATGGGTCAACACCTGCCGCATTGAAATACTGTTGGTTCAGGATGGCCATTGAAAGATTGTAGGCACCCGCCGAATGACCGACGGCAAATATGCGTCCGGGATCGCCACCAAAACGCTTGCCCTCCTTCTCCACCCAGGCAATGGCACGGGCCACGTCTTGAACGAAGGCCGGAAAGCGATTTTCCGGCATCAAACGATAATCCATCACGAGGGTAAGATATCCCCTTCCCGCAAAAGTCCGCCCCACAAATTCGTAACCGCCCCGATGACCGTCCTTCCACGATCCCCCATAAACAAAAAGCAGAATGGGAAGCGGCCCGCCAGCATTGCGCGGCGCATAGATGTCAAGCTTCTGGCGCGCATCAGGTCCATAGGC
>JANMPF010000048.1:0-2236 GCA_031369725.1 Rhodobiaceae bacterium
TCCGTCATGTCGGCGGATACGTCAAAGCTGCGCTCAGCGCCCCGGTGCACACCACCGATGCCGCCTGTCGCAAACACATGAATGCCAGCCATCGCCGCAATGCGGCTGGTGGACGCAACGGTCGTGGCACCGGCAATTTTCCTGGCCACCACATAGGGCATGTCGCGCACGGAAACTTTGGCGATTGCCTGACCAGCCTCGGCAAACCAGCGTAATTCGGTGGTGGACAGGCCAATCTTGAGGCGGCCAGCAATAATTGCGATGGTGGCGGGAATGGCACCTGCAGCACGAATGAGGGTTTCCACTTCCTGCGCCATGGCAAAGTTCTGCGGGTAAGGCATGCCATGGGCAATGATGGTTGACTCGAGTGCAACCACGGGCAAGCCTTGGCTGAGGGCCGAAGAGATTTCAGGTGTGATGCTGAGATAGCTATTCATGCATGTCGTTCACAATGGCATGGAGTGCGGCTGGCGAAAGGCCAAAGGCGGTTGAGGTGTGGGAGTTCAGCTTGAGGCTGGCTGCCGCCTGCCCAAATTGTGCTGCCTTGATGATATCATGGCCGTTGAGCAGACCGTAGACGAGGCCTGCCACGGCTGCATCGCCTGCCCCTGTCACATCGCTGACCCGCATTTTCATCATGCTGGCAATCTGTGTGGTGCGATGCTGTGTGGAAACCACCACACCATCGGCACCCAAATGAACCACGAGGTTGTGCAAGCCACATTCATGCAGGTCGGTTCCACCTTCCATGAGAACAGCCAACTGGTCGCGGTTGGGGGTTGCCAGAAAAACCTCATGCTTTTCCAGCAGCGTCTTGAGCCTGGCTGATTTGGGAACTGAAACGGGGTCGACAATCAGCTTGTCGCCAAAGTGCAACGCCAGCCATTCCAACAGGTTCTGGCGAATGTTGCAGTCGGCCACAATGAATTTGGCATTCTGCAACGCCGCCATATGCTGTTTGACAAATTCAGGGTCAAGGTTTTCGAGAATTCGCATGTCATTCACGGCGGTGACGAGTTCACCGCTGCAATCCAGCACCGCAATGTAGGAACCGGTGGCCACATCGCTCCGCATGGTGAGGGACAGATCGACACCTGCTGCCATGGTGGCAGCGATTGCCAGTTCGCCGGGTGCATCCCTGCCTATCACTGAGAGGAGCGCTACCCTGGTGCCGAGCAGGCCGAGATTATGGGAAATGTTGCGGGCAACGCCCCCCGGGGTGACAGAAACACTGCCGGGATTCGAAGTAGCCGCGATATGGGGCCTGGCGGATTTCGCCTTGATATCAACATTGGTGCCGCCGATGACGATGATATCAAACACTGCTGTTCCTTAGAAGTCGGTTGGTGCGCCACCCTCTGTGATGCGGCGATCTACAAATGCATCTAACTCGTCACGGATTGCAGGATCAAGGGCGGGTTCAACATATTCGTTAAGTGCCTGCTTATAGACCGTATTCGCACGCTGCATGGCTTCGGGCTTGCCAGCGGCTGCCCATTGCTCGCTGTTGCGCCAATCGGAAATCATGGGGGCATAGAAAGCGCTGGAATAGCGGGCGAGCGTGTGCTGTGCGCCAAAGAAATGGCCGCCGGGGCCGACTTCGCGAATGGCCTCCACGCCTAACGCATCTTCAGTGGTTTCAAGGGGTTGCAGGAATTCCATCACCATTTGAATGAGGTCGCAATCGAGCACGAATTTTTCAAAGCCAGCGACCAGGCCACCTTCCAGCCAGCCCGCACCGTGCATAATGAAATTGCCGCCGCCCATGGTAAGGCCCCACAGGGAGAACACGCTTTCGTAAGCGGCCTGGGCATCCACCGTGTTGGCAGCACAGGTGTTGGAGGTGCGGTATGGCAGGTTGTAACGGCGTGCCATTTGGCCGCCAACCACCTGGGCTTTCATGTATTCGGGTGTTCCAAAGGCAGGGGCGCCGGATTTCATGTCGACGTTGGAGGTGAAGCCGCCGTAGATTACGGGTGCTCCCTTGCGCACCAGTTGGGTGAAGGCAAGGCCAGCCAAGGCTTCGGCGTTCTGTTCAACGATGGCGCCTGCCATGGTAACGGGGGCCATGGCACCGGCCAGCGTGAAGGGTGTGACACAGACCACCTGGTTGCGGGCCGACATTTCCATCATTCCAATCAACATGTTATTGTCGAGCTTCAATGGCGAATTGGTGTTGACGATGGTCGACAGCGAGGGTTCGCGTTCAAACTGCTCGTGGCTGACGCCACGCGCG
>JANMPF010000049.1:0-2566 GCA_031369725.1 Rhodobiaceae bacterium
CAGTGAATTCTATCAATTCGCAACACAAGGCTTTTGCCGGGGCGATTGTAATGAAAGCTTTTTCTTCAGCCCGTTGATTTCGTTTGTGGAGGCTCATTCGGTTCGGTCTGATGTTCTCGTATACTGCCCCCGGTCGCGGGGACATTAAGCCGGGGGAGCGGGTTCGTCAGAGCCCGCTCCCTATTTTTACGCCACAGCCTGTATCACTGGAATGCCGCGCTCGCGGTAAGGTGTTCGGCCATAAAAGGCGCGGTAGCATTTGGAAAAATGCGATGGCGATGAGAAACCCGATGCCAGCGCCACATTGATCACCGACATATCGGTTTGCAGCAGCAGTGAACGGGCCTTCTTCAAACGCAGCTCCAGGTAATAGCGCTTGGGCGAACGGTCGACATAGCGGCGAAACAGCCGTTCAAGCTGCCGCGTCGAAAGCCCTGCCTGCTTTGCCAGCAGGCTTGGCGATAGTGGCTCTTCCAGATTGTCTTCCATCTTCTCGATAATGCCAACCAGCTTGGGGTGCCTTGCACCAATGCGGGCTGGCAGTGACATGCGCTGGTGCTCACTGTGATGGCGTATGGGCGAATGCAAAACCGCCTCGGCTACGGCAGAGGCCAGATCCGGCCCATGCTGGCTGGCAATCATGGTGAGCATCATGTCCAAAGCCGTTGTCCCGCCGGCACTGGTGAACCTGTCCCGGTCAATTTCAAAAAGCCCGCCGGTGGCCTCAATTTCCGGAAATGCCTCTGAAAAACCGGGGAGGTTTTCCCAATGGATGGTGCATCTGTATTCATCCAGAATTCCCGCTTCCGCCAGCATATGGGCACCGGTGCATACAGCACCAATATCAGTGCCGCGCCTGGCAATTTTGCGCAGCCAGCTGATCAGGCGCTTGTCCGCATGGTGCTGCACGTTAAGGCCGGCACATACAATGATGGTGGCATGCGGCGGAACACTGTCCAGATCACCATTCACCATGGTGAGAATGTTGCTCGAGGCCGATACGGGCTGGCCGTCAACCGAATGCATGGTCCACTTGTACAGCACCTTTTCCGACAGGCGATTGGCAATCCGCAGTGGTTCAATCGCCGAGGTGACCGGCATCATGGTGAATTCCGGCACCAAGATGAAGGCAAAGGTTTGGGGTGTTTCTTTCGATTTGTCGCCGAACATGAATTTACTCCGAAGACGCAACTTTGCGACAATTTCAAAACTTTGTCCACCAGCGCCATGTCGCAGCCCAAAACCGACTTATGACCATGGAAAGTCGTCGTATTCGTATAGTAGCTGTCGCAAATATTCGGGCGGCAAAGTTGCGTTCGCGGCATTTTAGGGAACCAATTCCCTGGAGGCCCGCCGTTTTGAATGCTCCCCATTTTCACAGTGATGCAAAGTCTCATTTGATGGCCAACCCGTCACTTGCTTTCCTCAAAAACCTCTCGGTTGAAATCACCCCCAGGCAAATCGAAAAGTTGCCCCTTCTGCAGGATCGCTTGCCCCCGGCCACACCAGTTTTCATTGCCCTCATCGACCCTGCCGATGTGGCCAACCAGCTGACGGCCGCAACCGCACTGCGCAAGGCAGGTCTTGAGCCCATTCCCCATGTTCCAGCACGCTTTGTGATTGATGAAGCCGATTTGAAAACCCGCATTGGTGCGTTGACAGGCGAAGCCGGCGTTACCTCCATGCTGGTGCTTGGCGGTGGTGCGCCCACACCCATCGGCAAATTTGATTCAACCATCCAATTGTTGCGCACCGATGTGTTTCAGGCCAATGGCGTAACGCGCATCGGTGTTGCCGGCCACCCCGAAGGCAATTCCGACATTACCAGGATTCACGGTGAAGCAACTTTGCTGAACGCCCTGGGCGAAAAGCAGGCATGGCTGAAGGCTAACGGCATTGCAGGCTTCATTGCCACACAGTTTCTGTTTGAAGCCGGCCCCGTGGCCTATTGGGCCAGCATGCTGCGCGACAATGGCATTGAGCTTCCGGTCCATGTGGGCATTCCCGGACCTGCCACGATTAAGACCCTGGTGAAATATGCCGCCATGTGTGGCGTTGGCAACTCCGCCCGTTTCATCAGGAAGCAGGCCTTGAACATTACCAAGTTGCTCACCGTCAACACACCCGACGAATTCATCGAGCAGCTGGCGATACTCCACATTGACCGCCCGGAACTTGCAATTGCTGGTCCCCATCTTTACCCCTTCGGCGGCTTCGACAAGATGTTCGAATGGCTGACGCCCAAGCTTAGGGGCTAGAGGCGGGTGAATTTGCCAAATGTTATCATCACTCCGGCGAAAAGCGCTTAAAGATGCTCAGGCACTAGGCCTGCTTTCCAAACAACTTCACTTTTGCAGGTGCGCGTGCGGTGGCCAGCAGAAAGTCCCATGCATAATCAGCGTATGACCTGAACACGTAGACATCAAACACACTGTCTTCAACCACATGCAGCAGCGCTGCAATTTCCGCAAAGCGCATGCGGCGAACCGTGCCTGATTTATAATCATCGCTCAACAAGTCCAGTGATGAACCTTTGAGCAGAACCTCCCGCACACCTTCGCCTTCA
>JANMPF010000501.1:0-7335 GCA_031369725.1 Rhodobiaceae bacterium
CCAGTACTCAACCCATGGACAGGCGAACGCTTTAACGGGGCTTAATTCAGCCGGCTCTTCACCGCAGCGATTGACTCGTCAACCAGTTTGACGCCCTTGGCACCTTTAACAGCTTCACCGACCAGCTTTGAAGCAGCAGCGATTGCCGCGTCTGTGGCAACGGTACGAACTTCCTTAACGGCGGCAGCTTCGGCTTGCGCGATCTTTTGGGCGGCTTGCTTGGTGCGGCGCTCGATGGTTTCAGCCAGCTTCCTGCGGGTTTCAACTGAATAGGATTCAGCTTCCACCTTGGCTTGGGCAATAATATTGGCAGCATCTTTTTCCGCCTCAACGCGCTTCTTTTGGTATTCGGCCAAAAGCGCCTGCGCTTCTACCCGCAGCCTCTTGGCCTCCGCAAGTTCGCGGCCAATCTTGTCAGCACGCTCATCCAGCATTTTGGCAACCAGTGCTGGTACCTTGAGATAGATGGCAAGCCCTACGAAAATCACAAAGGCAACGGCAACCCAGGTTTCAGCTTCATGGAACATGGGCATTCTCCTACTTGCCAGCAGTCTTGGGGATAGCAGCAGATGCGGCGGCTATTGTAACCTTCACACCTGTCAATTGCTGCACAATTTGGGCAGCAATTTCCCCGGCCATGGCGCTTATGTCTTGCAATGCCTTGTCACGCGATGCGGCAACCTTCTTTTCGGCTGTGGCAATCTTGGCTCCCAACGCAGCATCAAGCTTGCCCCGCTCAGCTTCAATTTCAGCATTCAGCTTGTTGCGATTGTCCATGGCGATCGCGTGCGCCTTGGCCTTTGCGTCATCCAGTGCAGCCTCGTAGGACTTCACTGCATTTTCGGTTTCAAGCTTGAGCCTTTGCGCTGCTGCCAAATCCCCGTCAATGGTGGATTTGCGCAACGCGATCACCCCGCCCGTGCGTGGAATGGCCACGCGCGAGATCATCAAATAGAGCGCAAAAAACGTGATGGCGAGCCAGAAAAGCTGTGGCGGCCAAGTCGAAATATCAAGCTGCGGCATGGGCAGGCCCTATAAAAAGTTTGCCAGGCGTTGCCTCATGCAACGCCGATCCGAAAGCGTAAAGCGCGGGGGGTCAGCCGAACAGAATGAGCATGGCAACAGCAAAGCCGATGAGGCCTGTTGCTTCAGCGAATGCGAATCCAAGAAACAGCGTGCCGCGTTGGCTGGCGGCTGCAGCCGGGTTGCGAAGCGCACCCGCCAGATAGTTTCCGAAAATCGTGCCAATGCCAATACCGGCACCGCCGAGGGCAATTGCCGCAATACCTGCACCGATCATCTTAGCTGCTTGTACGTCCATTTTATTTCTCCTGTGGAATGGATGGGTTGGTTAGTGGTCAACATGCATGGCATCACTCAGATACATGCAGGTCAAAAGTGCGAAAACATAGGCCTGAAGGGCGGCCACGAGAAGTTCAAGGCCCATAAGGCCAACCATGGCAGCCAGCGGCAGCCAGCCCGCCATTAAGCCGAGCATGACAACAAAGCCTGCCATGACTTTCAGCATCATGTGGCCAGCCATCATGTTGGCAAACAACCGGATGGAAAGACTCATGGGACGAATGAAGTAGGAGACGATCTCAATGAGAACAACGAGCGGCAACAACAGCATTGGCACACCCGAAGGCACGAAAAGCTTGAGATAACCAAAGCCGTTGCGAATGAAGCCGATAATTGTGGCACCGATGAACACCACAAGCGCCAGGGCCAGCGTAACGATAATATGGCTGGTGACCGTGAAGGTATAGGGAACAAGACCCAGCACATTGGCAAACAGAATGAAGGTGAACAGTGTCAACACAAATGGAAAATACGTGCGGGCATTTTCATGCAGCACTTCATGGGTCATGTTGTCCACGAGTTCATAAATGCTTTCAGCCACCGATTGCAATCGTGTCGGTATCAAATTGCGCGGTGACATGACAAAAAGCAGCGACGCAAGGGCAATGGCGATAAACGCAAACAATGCAGAATTGGTGAAAGAAATATCGACGCCGCCAATGTGAAGAGGCACAATCCGCTGAATCACAAACTGTGAAATCGGATCGATAATCTTTTCGCCTGCTTCAGTTGCTGCCACGTTCAGTCCTCATCATCATCGTCTTTGACGGATGGGGGCACCGGGCCCTTGCCGCCGAGTAATTCTTCAGCCTGCTTGCTGTTCGAAAGCCGCATGACATTTACGACGCCGGCCGCAAGTCCCAGCAGAATTCCAGCCAACATGAGCCAAGGTGCGGTTCCCAGATACTTATCAGCGCCCCAACCCAATGCCATACATACGAGAAGCCCCACAAGAAGTTCGGTTACTGCCCGCATCGCAAGACCCGCTGCCGAACCTTCCTGAATATTATCGTCAGGGCTCCCGCGTCGTTCCTGCATGGTTTTATCGAGCTTTTTACCTAGGTCTTTGAGCCGGTCAGAGTCTTTCATCGTCCCACCCAAATCACCCATAAAAAAAGCGGCCAATACCACCCCTTAAAATCGAGCGCACCATAGTTGCGGTGCCAAATTGTGTCAAGAAATGGATATGGATGATAAGGTCCTGTAATGTTTGATATTTATGACGCTGGGATGCGATGCGTCGAAAAGTCCGGGCGGTTTTGGCAAAAGCTGTTTGATTCTGAAGTGCGGCTGCTAATAGTCGGGCACCTCTTGTGCCCTGGAAAGTAAAGTCATGAAGGCCGTTCTCTACGAAACATTTTCTGCCCCGCCAAAACTGGTGAACCTGGCCGACCCCACCCCTGAAAATCACGGTGTCGTGGTGAAAGTTATGGCCACCGGCGTTTGCCGCAGCGATTGGCATGGCTGGGTGGGCCATGATCCGGATATTGTGCTGCCCCATGTGCCGGGTCATGAACTGGCGGGAATAGTTGAGGCCGTTGGCCGGGACATAACCAAATGGAAGCGGGGTGACCGGGTTACGGTGCCTTTCGTTGGCGGTTGCGGATCATGTCCACAATGCAATTCAGGCAACCAGCAAGTTTGCGATGCACAATTCCAGCCGGGTTTCACCCACTGGGGCTCATTCGCCGAATACGTGTCCATTCACTATGCCGATGTCAATTTGGTTCGATTGCCGGAGAATTTGGATTTCGCCACGGCGGCAAGCCTGGGCTGTCGTTTCGTAACGTCATTCCGTGCCATTGTTGACCAAGGCCGGGTGACTGCTGGCCAATGGGTTGCGGTCCATGGTTGCGGCGGAGTGGGTCTTTCGGCCATCATGATTGCAAGCGCCATGGGAGCCAACGTCGTGGCGGTGGACATAGCCGAAGACAAGCTTGCATTGGCGAAGTCCATGGGCGCAAGCTGCACGATTGACGCATCAACGGAAACCCGCGTGGTGGCGGCCATAAAAGCCATCACCAACGGTGGTGCCCATGTATCGATTGATGCCCTGGGCCACCCGCAAACCTGTTTCAATTCCATTAGCAATCTCAGAAAGCGCGGCCGCCACATCCAGGTGGGGCTCATGCTGGGCGAAAACAGCACACCAACAATTCCCATGGCCAAAGTGGTTGCCCATGAACTTGAAATTTATGGCAGTCACGGCATGCAGGCCCATCGTTATGATGCGATGTTTGCCATGATACAAATGGGCAAGCTGGCACCCGAAAAGCTGGTTGGCAAAACCATCAGCCTCGCACAATCAATCAATGTTCTCATGAACATGGACCGTTTTGAAAACGCCGGGGTGACTGTGGTGACCGAGTTTTAGAATTGGTGGAAAATCAGCCCGTCATCTTCCAAACAGGCTATAATCCTTGCCGTAGGTCCATTCGGTTTTGAAACTGCTGTCGGACTCTTTGGTCAGGACTTGTACATCAATGCCGATTTCGCCCATCGCGTAAGCCGCATCAATGGCGGCATCGACAGCTTCCTGCTGGCTGAAATACGGCCCGTAATGCTTGTCTTTAAAGCTAATCTTCCATTCATTATTTTCAAAGATAATGAAATATTGCTCACTTGCCATGCAAAGCACCCAGTTCAATATGGCTCAAATATACAAGATTGTGAAAATGCGTTTACTCAGCGTAACATATCCTCCGGAATTGCTTCCCAAAGCCGATGAGCCGGAGACGGCTCAAGTGGTGGTTTGTCAACCCCCACAAGTGCCGCAATCATCAAGACGCAAGCCGTCCTTAAACTGAATTACCAGCAAACCCTGCGTTTTTGCCAGACCCAGACCCACCGGTGGTAGTAGCGGCTCCAAACCTTAACGTGAACGCGTTTCCACCGGCAATGATGGTATCCGCCAACGCCCAGGTAAATGTGAATGCCAGCTTCCGCTGGCTTTGGTGCGGCAGTGCCCATGGAAAGGGCCAATATGGCGGCTGCGGCAAGGCTAAAAAGTGCACGATGTTTCATAATCAGATCCTTCGCTAGTTTCTAGAGTACTTGCCCCCCCGCCGTTCACTATATAGCAATTTCACGCCTGCTCAACAGGGAGTGTCTTACAATATATGGAGTTCATTAAGTTTTTTCCTTAATCCCCCCGGCGATGTGAAATGATGGGCCATCATGCCTACGGCTTCAGCACCATGCACATTCTTGAGGCTGTCATCAATGAACAGGCAGGAGGCTGCCTCAAGACCATTGCGGGCGAGCATAAGCTCATAAATGGCAGGATCGGGCTTTAACAGTTTTTCGTCACCCGATACAACGATATCGCGGAATTTCCCCAGGAACGGAAAGCGCAGTTTGGTCTCGCGAAATTTTTCACTGTTCCAGTTGGTAATCGCATAAAGCGGCACGTTTCGGGCGTTGAGCTCTTCGAATATTGCCACCGTGCCATCAATCGCGTGGGGCAGGGTTTCATGCCAGCGCAGGTCAAAGGCTGAAATCGCCTCGGCATGGTCGGGGAATGCTTTCGTAAGCTCCCGCACCGCATCAGCAAAACTGCGGCCCCTGTCCTGCTCAAGGTTCCATTCGTTGGTGCACACGTGGGCCAGGAACCACTCCATCTCTTCCTCAGTATCAAAATACTGCGTGTAAAGAAATCGCGGATCCCATTTAAGCAGGACATTTCCCAGATCGAAAACGACGTTCATGTTTGAAACCCTTGTTTTTGCAGCAGCGGCGCATACATCATGATGGCATGGTTTTCGACCACAAGTACGCCAGGTCAACAACGCTGCGATTTGTGGCATATGCTCTCGACGACATATGCCAGCTCACCCGGCGCTTGGTGATGAACCACGCTTTTCCCAACGCCATGCGAAGTGGCGAACGGACCAGCGGCTCGGGAAGTGGCTTCAGCATGGGTCGTCTCCGTGAGTTGCCCCTCACGTTATACTATTGATTTAGCTCGCCTCGCTCATCGCTTCCGCTTCAGCAAGGTTAACTGACACCAGCTGCGAAACGCCGCGTTCCATCATGGTGACCCCAAACAGGCGGTGCATGCGCGCCATGGTAAGTTCGTGGTGGGTGATAATGAGGAAACGGGTCTCCGTGCGCTCCAGCATGGCATCCAGCAAATTGCAGAAGCGCTCCACATTGTGGTCATCCAGCGGTGCATCAACTTCGTCAAGCACGCAAATGGGCGAAGGATTGGTGAGGAACACGGCGAATATCAAGGCAAGTGCGGTAAGCGTCTGCTCGCCGCCCGACAGGAGTGACAGCACTGTTGGCTTTTTGCCCGGCGGATTGGCCATGATTTCAAGGCCCGCCTCGAGGGGGTCATCAGATTCAATCAATTGCAATTCCGCCTTGCCGCCACCAAACAGCGTGGTGAAAAGCTCGCCGAACTTCTCATTTACTGTACCGAATGCATCCAGCAAACGCTGGCGCCCCTCCCGGTTCAGGCTTGCAATGCCGCCGCGCAGCTTGTTTATGGCCTGCGTCAGGTCATCACGCTCCTTGATCAGCGTGGCAAGCTGTGTGGCAACCGCCACTACTTCCTCATCAGCACGCAAATTCACCCCGCCAAGGCGCTCGCGATCTTCACGAAGGCCCAAAAGCTTCCGCTCGATTTGCTCGGTTGGTTCAATCCTGTCAGCTGCAAGACCCGCATTGGCAATGATTTCGGCGGGTTCACATTGCAGGGTTTCAGCAATGCGCAGTTCGCATTCTTCGTGCCGCTGTCTGGAAGCCTCCAGCCGCGCGTCCAGGCGCGCATGGTTTTCGCGTGAACTGGCAGCAAGTTCCTGGACATCACGTAGAATCACATCCGCTGCACGAACCGCATTCTCACCTTCGGCAAGTGCATCGGCTGCCGCTTGGCGTTCTGCCTCTGCCTGTTGCAGGGCATCCATCAGCCGGTGGCGCTTGTCTGCCAAAATCTGCGGCATGTGGGATAGCTCGGCAATGGCTTGGCGGGTTTCTTCAGCACGCTTGGTGAGATGCACAATCTGGTCGGTGGCGCGCTTGGCCCGCTCGCTCCATTGCCTGGCCTCAGCTTCAATCGCGGCCATGCGTTCAGCCCGCGCCTTGGCTTCGCGCTCAAGGCCATCATGTCTGGCGCGTGCCTCCGCATAGGCAGCACGTTCACGGTTCACGGCGTCTTTCAGCAATGCAACTTCTTGGGTGGGACCATCAAGGGCGGGCAAGGCATTAATTTCAGCAAGTGTTGCTTCATGGGCATCTTGCACTTCATCCAGTGATTGGGTGATCCGCCGCAGGCCCTCATCCAGCGCACTGGTCTGTGCCAGGCGTTCAGCCACTTGCCGCTCGTGGCGGGTCAGGGCTTGCCGCGCCACTTCAACCGAAGCTGTCGCTGCGCGCCATGACTCGCGCTTTTCACGTTCGTTCTTCACGCCGGCTTCGACCGCCATTTTGCTGGCCTCAAATTTCTCCAGCACGGCATCAGAAATTTTAACGGCATCTTGCATTTCAACTTCAAGCAGCGCCAGGCGGTTGCGTTCAGCCAAACGTTTTGCAGCAGTACTTGGCGCATCGGCTGCTGACGTAAACCCGTCCCAGCGCCACACGTCACCTTCGCGTGAAACCAGTCTTTGTCCTGGCCCAAGTTGCGCTTGCAAGGCCGGCCCCATGGATTTTGAAACGACACCAATATGTGAAAGACGCCGCGCAAGTGCCTGAGGAGCCTGCACAAAACTGGAGAGTGGTTGCACATCTCCCGGCAGGCCGAAGGTACCGTCAAGCGGTGGAAGTCCGCGCCAATGGGTGGGTGCCCCTTCATCGCTTGAAGCATCGATGTCATCGCCAAGGGCTGCTCCAAGGGCAGCTTCAAATCCGCGCTCAACCCTCATCTGGTCAACCAGCGCCGGCCACAGGTCATCACCACCGGCTTTCAGCAAATTCGTCAGTGTACGGACTTCCGTTTGCAGGCGCTCAGCCTTGCGCCGGGCATCATCA
>JANMPF010000522.1:0-6068 GCA_031369725.1 Rhodobiaceae bacterium
TGCCGCCGAAACGCTTGATTGCAAGGGCCTTCACATTCTCCCCGGCGTCATCGACAGCCAGGTGCATTTGCGTGAGCCCGGTGCCGAACACAAGGAAGATTTGCAAACCGGTGGCCGCGCCGCCGTCATGGGCGGGGTCACCGCCGTTTTCGAAATGCCCAACACCAAGCCGCTCACCGTCACCGCGGAAACCCTGGCCGACAAGGTCAAACGCGCCACCAACCGCATGTATTGCGATTTCGCCTTTTACATGGGAGGTACGCGTGAAAATGCGAAAGACCTGGGCGCATTCGAAAAGCTTGCCGGTTGCGCCGGCATCAAGGTTTTCATGGGATCTTCGACAGGCGATTTGCTGGTGGAGGACGATGCCGGCGTGGCCAGTATCCTCGCCAACACCCACCGCCGCGCCGCCTTCCACAGCGAGGATGAATACCGCCTGCGCCAACGCCTGACAAAACAGGTGGCGGGTGATGTTTCCAGCCATCCCGTCTGGCGTGATGCCGAGGCGGCAAGGCTGTGCACCGAACGCCTCATCCGCATTGCCAGAACAGCCAGAAAACGCATTCATGTCCTTCACGTTTCGACTGCCGAGGAAATGCCTTTGCTCGGCGCCAGTAAGGATGTGGCAACCGTGGAAGTAACCCCGCACCACCTGACACTTTCATCGGATGACTACGCAAGGCTTGGCACCCGGCTGCAAATGAACCCGCCAGTGCGTGGGTTGGAACATCAACGCGCCATATGGCAGGCCCTGCAATCTGGCATCGTCGATGTTTTGGGCTCAGACCATGCCCCCCATACGCTGGAGGAAAAAGCCAAACCCTATCCCAATTCCCCATCCGGCATGCCAGGCGTGCAAACCCTGGTACCCGTGATGCTCGACCATGTGAACAAGGGTCGCCTCAGCATCGAGCGCTTCGTTGACCTCACCTCCCATGGTCCTTCGCGCATTTTCGGCATTTCCCGCAAAGGCAGGATTGCCCAAGGCTACGATGCCGATTTCACCATCGTCGACCTCATGAAAAAACGCACCATCACCAATGACTGGATCGAAAGCAAATGCGGCTGGACGCCTTATGACGGGTTTTCCGTGACCGGCTGGGTGCAGGGCACATTGGTGCGCGGCCGCAAGGTAATGTGGAATGATGAAATCCTGGGGCAAGCAAACGGCCAACCCGTGTCCTTCATTGAAAGTTGAACCATGTCATTCCGCGCCATCCAGATCTCCAGGACTGAAGCAGGCCAACAGGTCGACCTTGTGGAGCTCACCGAGGCCGATCTCATGGAGGGCGATGTGACAGTGGCCGTTAGCCATTCCTCAGTGAATTACAAGGATGGCCTCGCCATAACCGGCAAGGCTCCCATCATCCACAAATTTCCGCTCATACCGGGCGTCGACTTTGCGGGTACCGTGACCCATTCCACTCACAAGAGTTGGAAGAAAGGTGATCTCGTCGTGCTCAATGGCTGGGGCGTTGGCGAACAGCATCATGGCGGCTTCTCCGAAATGGCCAGAGTAAGCGGCGACTGGCTGGTGGCCGTACCAAAGGGCTGGACCTGTGCGGACGCCATGGCCGTGGGCGTTGCAGGTTTCACCGCCATGCTTTGCGTAATGGCGCTGGAAGAGCAGGGCGTAAAACCCGGCGATGGCGAAATATTGGTAACCGGTGCTGCGGGTGGTGTTGGCACGGTCTCCATCGCGTTGCTTGCCAGGCTCGGCTACCGGGTTGCGGCCGCAACCGGCCGGGTGAACGAAGCAGATTTCCTCAAAAAGCTTGGTGCTGCAACAATCATTGACCGCAACGAATTCAACGGTCCTGTAAAACCTCTGGCAAAGTCGCGTTGGGCTGGCGCCATTGACAGCGTTGGCTCCACCACGCTTGCCAATGTCATCTCACAAATGAACAATGAGGCAACGGTCGCCGCCTGTGGCCTTGCCCAGGGAATGGATCTCCCAACCAGCGTTGCCCCCTTTATCCTGCGCGGTGTAAGGCTCATCGGTATCAATTCGGTAACAACACCGTTGCCCCGCCGGAAGCTCGCCTGGGCAAGGCTTGCCCGCGATCTCGATTTGAAAGAGCTCGCATCACTCACCACCCATGTAAAGCTGGCTGATGTGCCGCGCATTGCCGCCGACATCGTGAAAGGCCAGGTGCGTGGCCGTGTTGTTGTTGATATTCGTTGAGGTACGATCTTCTGGTATCACTGCTTGGTCTGTGCCAGCGAAAATTCACCTGTGCGGATGCGTTCTGGCAGTTTGGCGCACATCACTGCAACCGGCTCCTCGCCATAGGTCGCCACCATGTCGGAAAGGGCAGCAAAAATTGCAGCCGTTGCAATACAGTCCGGATCAAGCCCCTCATAAACCGCCTCTTCCCAGGCATCGAGAATATAGCGCAGCGCCAAATGCTTGGCCTCGGTCGGGTGCGACTTGGGAACTTGTTTTGTCGTAAATCTGTGCATGACGCTTCTTTTAATTATTGCCCCGGCGTGTAGGCACCATTTCCACCGGTGCCCCACTCGTTGAATTCACCATAGCAAAGCTTTTAGCGCACGCGACTGGTTCCTTTAAGAAAGGTTAATATCAACAGTCAATTTTTCATCAAAATTTGTGCGCGGGCAATCGCCTCCTGAACATGTGGAACAAAATCAAGATGATAGAGCTCCGACGGCAAAAACCACCGCGCGCTGAGGGCATCGCTTGCGCCAACCGGTTCGCCGGAGGTCCAACGCCCGCAATAGCAGGCAATCGCATAGTGGAGGGCAGGCGTCTCCTGAATAATCTCATACAGCCCGACAAATGTTGCAAGTTCGGCCACCACGCCAGTTTCTTCGTGCAATTCGCGCGTTGCTGCTGCTTTTGCGGTTTCACCAAACGCCACATGCCCGCCGGGCAGGCTCCACCGGCCAACCGGCACTTTGGCGCGTTGAACGAGCAATACGTGGTCGCCCCGCCAAACACACGCCGAGGCTCCAAGTATTGGCAATTGTTGGGGTGTATTCATCGCGCTAATATAACTCCATGTGTGGACTTTACAGCTTCAGGACATCGCGGGAAGAAGCAAGATCGCTTTTCAAGTATTTGGAGAATCCGGATTTTCCGCCGCGCCGCTATGTGACACCTTTGAGCCCTATTGCCATTGTCAGAAACGACAACGGGCAACGCCATTTTGAACTTGTGCGCTGGGGCTTCATTCCTTCATGGGTAAAACAGCCGAGGCCCGGAAAACCCATCATCAATGCACGCCGTGAAACAGTCCTCGAAAAGCCATCCTTCAAGAATGCCATCAGGCGCAGAAGGTGTTTGATACCTGCCGATGGCTATTACGAGTGGCAGGGCGACGTGCCGGGAAAGAAGGTTCCCTATTATTTTCATCGGCCAGACAACGGCCCCTTCGCCTTCGCTGGCCTTTGGGAACACTGGATGGGGGCAGATGGTTCAGAAATTGAAACAGCGGCAATTATCACATCAGAGCCAAACACCGTGGTTGCAAGAATTCACGACCGCATGCCGGTTATAATCCAACCCGAAAATTATGCCCAGTGGCTCGATGTGCAGAATGTTGATGGCCCGGAGGCGGTGCAACTCTTGCAACCAGCACCCGACGAATATTTCACCTACGAACCCACAACAATTGAACGCAATACCCCGCCGCCAAAACCCAAGGCGCAGATGAACCTGTTCTAATCAATTCGCTTGCCAAAACTCAAGACCGGATTGACCGCATAACCCAGGCTTTCATAGAACCCGCAAACATTCCTGTTTTCGGCGCGGACCATCAGATTTATTTTCCATACGCCACGCTGTTTCAGCCACATGACTGCTGCATCATGTGTCAACTTGCCAAGTCCGCGTTTTTGCAGCACTGGTTCAACCGCCAAATAGTAGAGTACACCGCGATGTCCGTCATGACCAACCATGACGGAGGCGACCACCCGCCCATCCAGCTCGCCCACGAGAATTGTCGACGTCTCTCCAGTTCTTGCAAACTGAATGTCCCTGTAGGGATCATTCCAGTCGCGCGTCAGTCCACAATCCTTCCATAGCCTCACAACCTGCTCGACATCCTCATTATGGATTTCATGAAACTTCATAGCGGAACAACCTTGCCGGGATTCATGATGTTCAGCGGATCAAAAAGCCGCTTCAAATCCTGCATCATGCCAAGTTCAACGGCAGACTTTATTTCCCGCATATGTTCCAGCTTCAGCCGCCCAATACCATGTTCGGCACTGATGGAACCGCCAAACTTGTGAACGACAGCAAACACCACCGCGTTCATGGCCTGCCAGCAATCCAGATATTTCCATTTGTCCATGCCGACCGGCTGCGTCACATTGAAATGCAAGTTGCCATCGCCCATATGTCCGAATGACATCACCCGCGCATCCGGCATGAACCTGTTCACCGCCTGTGTGGCCTCGGCAATGAACGCCGGAATTTGTGAAACCGGCACCGCTACGTCATGCTTGATGGAACCACCTTCATGCTTCTGCGATTCCGGCATCATTTCGCGAATGTTCCACAGGGTTCGCCGCTGTGCCTCCGATTGCGCAATGGTTGCATCGGTCACCAAGCCGTGCTCCATCGCCGCTTGCAGGATTTTCTCAAAGCAGCCCTCAACCGGGTCGGCCAATTCACTCAACACATACCACGGCGAGAATTCAGCCAGCGGATTCGAAATTCCCATGTGTTTCGCCGTAAAATCCATGCCAATCCGCGGCATCAATTCGAAAGCCACAACCCGGTTGCCGCTCATGTCCCTGCTGAGGGACAGCAAGTCGACAGCCGCCTGCGGAGAGCTGACAGCAATGAAAGCAGTCTCAAAGGCGCGCGGCTTTGGGTAGAGTTTCAGCACCGCTGCCGTTATAATGCCTAGCGTTCCTTCAGCGCCGATGAACACGTTCTTGAGGTCATAGCCTGTGTTGTCCTTGCGAAGTTTGCGCAAGCCATTCCAAATCCGCCCATCGGGCAGCACAACTTCCAGCCCCAGGCACAGGTCACGCGCGCTGCCATAGGCCAACACATTGAGCCCGCCCGCATTGGTGGAAAGATTGCCGCCAATCCGGCACGACCCTTGCGACGCCAGACTCAAGGGAAATAACCGACCCACATCATCGGCCGCATCCTGCACCGATTTGAGCGTCGCCCCCGCCTGAACCGTCAAGGTGTTGTCAGCCGCATCAACATCAAAGATCTTGGTCATGCGATCGAGCGACAGCAAAATCTCGGTGCCCGTTTCAAACGGCACGCCACCACCCACCAACCCCGTATTGCCCGATTGTGGAACGATCGGCGTTTTCGTGGCCGTTGCCAGTTGCATGACGGCAGAAACCTCGTTGGTGGAACCGGGTCGTATGACGAGTGGCGATTTTCCCACCCACAAATCGCGCTGCTCCTTCATGTAACCTGCCATCTCGGCAGCATTGCGAATGGCGTGGCTTTCACCAACAATGCTGGCAAATTGGCTGAGCAATTCGGGGGTCATCATGCGGGCCTCGGTGCCGCAGCACGGCGCAAGCGGTCATTGATGGCTTCACCCAAACCCACATCTGCAATGGGTGCAACTGCAATTGTTGCAGCACCGGCATTGTCCAATTCATGCAACAGGCGGAACAAATTAGCCGCCGCCTCAACCACGTCTCCCCGTGCTGAGAGCGTATGTGGCCCGTGCACGTATTCGCCAAATCCCAAATAAATCTCCTCGCCTCGCGGCGCACTGGCATTCAAACGCATCAGGGCGCGCGGCGCATAGTGGCTGTCCAGTTGCCCCGGTGAATGCCGTTGGGCAGAGTCCAACTCAACCTCTGGCATATAGCCCAACACCGGCTCAATTGCCTCCCGTGCCAATCCACCAAGACGCAATAATTTGGCGCGGGCGGTGATAAAACTCACAACAGTGGATTCAACCCCAACCGTGCAGGGACCACCATCCAGAATAACCGAAACCTTTTCACCCAAACCAGCCCGTACGTGTTCTGCGGTAGTGGGGCTGACGCGGCCAGAAGGATTAGCACTTGGTGCAACAACTGGCCGTCCGGCCGCCGCCAACAATTGCAATGCCAGT
>JANMPF010000586.1:0-5538 GCA_031369725.1 Rhodobiaceae bacterium
GATAGCCTCAAGCACCTCGCCTTCAGTCCGGCAGAATTCGACAAGTTTGTCTACGTGCCCGATTTCAATGTGGTTCTGGCCCAGCAGGACGCATGGACCAAGCGTTGGGAAAATGACATTGCTCCGCTCCTCTAAAACCGAGCGACGCGCCCCGAACGAGAGCTGCAACCTGTGAATACAGCGCGCGGCTCCCTCCCCCTGTTACTGCCGGCAGGTGCAGTTTTCCTGGGATTTTTCTTTCTGCCAATGGCTGGACTATTTATCGAGAGCTTCCGGCTTTACGTCCCGGGGAGCATTGGCTCTGCGGTTGACGCGCCGTTCACACTCAAAAACTACGCGGAGCTATTGACGCCTTCGTTTGCCGGATTTTTCTATGAGACTCTGCTGATCAGCGTATTGGCATCGCTTACCGGCCTTTTCTTCTCGTTCCCGCTCGCCTATTGGATTACGCGCAGACTTACGCCTCGCTGGCGAGCAATTGCTGTTGGCTTGTTCGTCACACTTATGTTTCTCAGCGTTCTGGTGCGAACCTATGCACTCGAGCTTACTTTCGGCGCTGTCGGCCCGTTGCGACCACTGTTGACGGGGCTGGGAATTTCGCCCAATGGACGAACCTATATCGAAACACTTGTTGGTGCTGGTCTACTCCACTACATCGTGCCAATGTCAACGCTGACGCTGCTGGGAACAATTCAAAATGTCGATCCCCGGCTTTTCGACGCGGCACAGGTACTGGGCGCACCCGGGTGGAAGGCGCATCTGAACATTACTCTGCCCCTGTGCAAGCGTGGCCTGCTCGCGGCGTTTCTCTTCGCTTTCACCTTTTCAATCAGCGCATTTGTCATTCCCATGATCCTCGGCAAGGGACGCGTATTGTTTGTCTCAAACCTGATTTACAACAGGTTCAGCGAAATTGCCGACTACCCAAGTGGCGCGGCGATATCAATGGTTCTGTTTTTTGTGGCACTATTGATCGTTTTCGCAACTTCACACCAAGTCAATAGACGGTGGGCCTGATGAACGGCCGTCTCATAGACAATGGCTTGCGCCTGATCGGGCTCACAATGATTGGCGCAATTATCTGTTTTTTGCTTACGCCAATTATTGTGACGGCGATCATGGCCTTCGACTCGCGTGCCTATCTTGGTCCGCTACCGCCGCCATCCCTGTCTTTTCGCTGGTTTGATCAATTTTTTTCTGATGACTATTTCCTGCGTGGTCTAAAGGTCAGCCTGCAGTTGGCGGCGCTTGCAGTGGCAGTATCAGTTACTCTAGGCATAGCGACCGCCTTTGCTGTTGAGCGCGCAAGCTTTTTCGGAAAAGACATCCTGATTTCACTTTTTTTGTCGCCACTTCTGGTCCCACCGGTGGTCACCGGATTTGCCCTTCTGTTATTTCTCTCGCATCTCGGACTCATTAACGGATTTGCGAGGCTGTTGTGCGGTCACATCATCATCACGGCTCCCTATACAATTCGCGCCACGCTGGCCGGACTTTCTGGCATCGATCATACGCTCACCGAAGCAGCGCTCAGCCTCGGCGCCAACGAACGTCGCGCATTCTGGGACATAACATTTCCGCTCGCCCGCACCAGTATCGTGAGTGGGGCCATATTCGCTTTTGCCGTTTCGATGGACGATGTGGCAGTTTCCATCATGTTGACAGATGCCAAGACCTTTACACTTCCTGTGGCGTTGATCAGCAGCATGCGGGCCAATTTTGACCTCTCAATTGCAGCCGCTTCAGTCATGCTGATGCTGGTCACAGTTGGGCTAATCCTCATTCTTGAAAAATTTGTTGGCCTTAATCGCGCAATCGGTCAAGGCGTTTTCCGGTCATAGTGGGCATCATGAGCAATTTGTCTGAACCTGTCATTGTATTCCGGAACGTGATCAAGAGATTTGCGCCGATAAACGCGGTTGACAATGTGAGTTTCAGCGTCAGTGGCGGAGAAACGGTTTCGCTGCTTGGACCCAGCGGTTGTGGGAAAACGACAACCTTGCGGCTCATTTCGGGTTTCGAGGAGCCAGATGGGGGTACTATTGAAATTGCCGGTGAATTGATGGCCGGCAAGCGGCCCTATGAACGTAATGTTGGGTTACTGTTCCAGCACTACGCACTTTTCCCGCATATGACTGTTTCCGAGAATGTCGCCTACGGACTGAAGCATCGCAACTGGCCTAGGGCAGAAATCGGTGATCGCGTTGCCGAGATGTTGCGGCTGGTTCGATTACAAGGATTTGAAAATCGCATGCCAGGGCAGTTGAGCGGCGGCCAGCAGCAGCGAGTAGCACTTGCTCGCGTGCTGGCTACCAAGCCCAAGCTGGTGCTGCTCGATGAACCCCTTTCAGCACTTGATGCCAAATTGCGTGAAGAATTGGGACTTGAATTGAAACAGATTTTGACGACTGTTGGCTCGACAACCATTGTTGTGACACACGATCAAGATGAAGCGATGAGTCTGGCTGATCGGATTATTGTGATGAATCGGGGGCGAATCGAACAGATGGGTGCGCCTGACGAAGTATATATGCGGCCAGGCACTGCGTTTGTGGCATCGTTCATCGGGCGAGCCAACTGGTTTCAGGGCCGAATATCGGGTGCGACGCGCGATGCCGTATGGAGGTTGGTGACCAGCGCCGGAACAACTTTGAAAGTAAATAATCCACGTCTCGCTACCGCGAGCGAGTGGCGTGTCTGCGTTCGACCTGAGCGTATTGCTGTCCAATACCCCCAGATTAAATCTGCCAAGTCCAGCCAAAACATTTTAAACGGTGAAGTCGTTGGCATCGTCAACATGGGAGCCGAATTTCACTATGTCAGCGATACCATTGAAGGTCGCATTACCGTTGTCGAGCCAAATCGCAAAGGAGCGCGCGTTAGAATAGGCGACAAAATCTCGCTGCTCTTCGGTGCCGAAGACTGCATTCTGTTGCCAACGGATATCACTTAAGCCGAGCCTCCTGAATTCAGGTATGCCGCGTTAGCCTGCAATTCGATCAAGGTTGGGCCTTTTCTGCTGGCAGCTGCTTGCAGTACATCTTTCAATTCATCGAAACTGCCCGGGCGTTTTGCGAACCAGCCGTAGCCTTTGGCGATGGTCAAAAAATCCGGCGTAAAAATATCAACGCCGATTGGCGCTATCTGGCGCTCAAGCATATAGGTTTTGATTTCCCCGTAGCCGAGATTATTCCATAACAACAAAACCAGTGGTGTTTCGGCTTCCACGGCCGACGCGAGTTCGGCAATAGTGAACTGCAAGCCGCCATCGCCCATCAATACGACAACAGGTCGATCCGGTGCAGCAAGCTTGGCACCGATTGCGGCGGGCAAAGCAAAGCCCAGGGTTCCGTAGCCGGTACTCGAATTAAAGTACGAGCGTGGCTGCGGTGCCTCGAAGCACTGGTTGAGGGCATATACCGGTTCAGTTTGATCGCCGACAAAAATGGCATCGGGCAATTCTTCGAGAACCATACGCGCAATTTTGCGGTGTAACGTCACGGCCGGCCACCACAACTTTTCCGTTGACTCCCGAATGAGGCGCGCGCGTGTCGCGCCTGCAGCATGCCGTTCATTCTTCTCCAGTCTGCTGATATTGGTGTAGATCGCCTCAAGCGCCAATCCTGCATCAGCGACAATAGGCACGTCTGCTGCCTTTCCACGCACCAATTGTTCAGGATCAATGTCGATGCGAATGAGCTGGCCATTAATTTGCAGTGGTTTTGGTTCAGGATACATTTCTGTTTCGCCAAACTCAGTGCCAACTGCAAGCACCACATCTGCGGCGGCGATGGCATGGCGGACAGTTTCAAAGGCCATATTTTCACCGGCATGGAGGCAATGACCCGGCGGAAGGATGCCTTTGGCGTTGACCGTATTGAGGACTGGTGCATCCAGATATTCAGATAGACGTCTCGCAGCGTCAGCTGCATCGGCGGCACCTCCACCCAAAATGACAAGTGGCAACTTCGCTGTATTCAATAATTGGGCCGCCCGTTCAACATCGTGAGGCCGTGGTCCTGGTCGCTGCGGTATTGTTCTGACCGAGACAATTTCCGGATCTGCCAATTGAGCGATGACATCAATCGGAATTTCAATATGAACCGGCCGGGGTCTCGCGCTGCCAAAGATGGCAAACGCCCGGGCCAGGACCTGGGGAAGCTGCCGGGCATGTAACAGCGTGTGACTGAACGCGGAAACGCCAGCCACAACACGGCTTTGGCACGGCAACTCGTGCAAGCGCCCGTCACCCATAGCCAGCTGATCCGTGCGGTTGACACTTGAAATCACCAGCATCGGGATTGAATCCCCATAGGCCTGTCCCATGGCTGTCAATATGTTGGTCATTCCGGGACCAGTGACAATAAAGCATACACCTGGCTTTCCGCTTACCCTCGCATAACCGTCGGCCATGAATCCCGCACCCTGTTCGTGACGGGGGGTGATGTGACGAATTCTGGTTTTGGGCAGGCCCCGATATAATTCGACCGTGTGGACACCAGGTATGCCAAAGACAAGCTCAACACCATAAGCTTCGAGAAGTTGTACCAGTAGTTCTCCGCAGGTTGCCATAAAATAGTCCTTTCATCTGCATTGTCCCAGAGTTGACGGATCTTCTACAATCCACAATCATCGACACTCACTTCAGGTGCCGCCAATGTATGGTTTTTGCGGCCCAAACTAACGACGTTGCCAGTGTGAAGTTGGTGGGATAGGCTTGCGCAGGAAATAATCTGGACAGGAACCATGTTGGGCAACCCAAGCGAAAGTGATATCCGGGAGCTGCGGGTCTTCGCCAAGGTCGTTGAAGCCGGGGGGTTTTCTGCCGCGCAGATCGAGCTCAATATAAGCCAGTCAACAATCAGTACCCATATGACAGCCCTGGAACAGCGACTTGGCATGCGGCTGTGCAAGCGCGGCAGGTCGGGATTCAGCCTCACCGACAAAGGCCAGCTAATCTATCAGGCCTCGTTGCGTCTATTTACTGCCTTGGATGAATTTCGCTCTGAAGCAGGTGCGGCACGCAATTGCTATACGGGTAACCTGACCCTCGGCATCGTTGACAACCTCGTTAACAATCCGTCGTGCCAATTGCACCGTGTTATTGCCAAAATGCACGAGTTGGCGCCGGAAGTGCAAATCTCAATTGGCGTGGCATCACCCGCCGAAATTGAACGTGCGGTTTTGGAAGGTCGTTTTGACCTTGGGCTGGGCGCATGTGGTCGTCATTCACCCTATTTGAGTTACGATGATCTGTTTAACGAGCGACAGGTACTCTATTGTGGCCGTGACCACGTCCTGTTCGATCATAGCGATAAGGTTGTATTGGCTGATCTTAAGGACCAACAATTCGCCAGACGAGCCTATATGGCACCTGATCATTTCCCGCTTGGTGTAAAATTGCCGTCAACCGCAGTGGCTGATCTCATGGAGAGTGTGGCAGTTTTCATAATGTCAGGGCGGTATATAGGTTTCCTGCCAGAGCATTTTGCACTGAACTGGGTGATGCAGGGCGTGATGCGGCCGCTTTTGGAAAAT
>JANMPF010000602.1:0-2628 GCA_031369725.1 Rhodobiaceae bacterium
TTGGGTGCATATTCGGCAACACTTATGCCAGCCAGTGCCGGAACCAGCATAGCCGCTCCCCGCGCCTGCCCCAATTTCAACGTGGCACGCGCGTCCTTGTTCACAAAGGTCTCTTCGATTGCTGCTTCATCTGGCATGAAATTTTTCACAACTTCCGCAAGCTGCGTATGGATTTGCAACAGCCGTATGGCCAGTGGCGCGTCAGCGTCCGAATGCACGCAACCGTCAGCCACATAACGCAGTCTTGTTCCTTCCACCTCAATCACGCCCCAGCCTGTATTGCGGAGTCCGGGGTCAATGCCAATGATGCGAACCTTGTTCACGCAAGTGCTGCCATGGCCTCGTCGGATATATCCGCATTGCTGAACACGTGCTGCACGTCATCATCATCATCAAGCGCATCGACGAGTTTCAGCAGGATCTCGGCTTTTTCCTGATCAATGGGTGTCAGTGTTTGCGGTTTCCACACAATTTTAACGCTTTCCGCATCACCCAGTTTCTTGCCAAGGCTGGCTGAAACTTCGCCGATGTTTTCAAAGGCGCAAGTGATCACATGGCCGGTTTCGTCAGATTCTACATCGTCAGCACCCGCGTCGATGGCAGCCTCCATAAGCGCATCAGCGCTGCCCTTGCCCAGCGGATAGGAAATTTCGCCAACTCTCGAAAACATGAAGCTCACCGAACCCGTTTCGCCAAGATTGCCACCAAACTTGGTAAAAACGGCGCGTACGTTGCTGGCCGTCCGGTTGCGGTTGTTGGTAAGTGCTTCCACAACAATGGCAACACCTCCGGGGCCATAGCCCTCATAACGCATCGAATCATAATTTTCGCCGTCACTGCCGGAAGCCTTCTTGATGGCCCGCTCGATAGTGTCCCACGGCATGTTTCCGGCCCGGGCGTTTTGCACGGCGAGCCGCAAACGCGAATTCATCGCAGGGTCTGGCAGGCCGGCTTTCGTAGCCACGGTGATTTCCCGGCCAAGCTTGGCAAAGGCGTTGGAGCGCAATTTATCCTGTCTGCCTTTGCGGTGCATAATATTTTTATACTGGGAATGACCTGCCATAACGTCCTCAAATTACAGAATTCTGCAGCGATATAGCCGCCTCGCGGGGTAAGAGACAAGTCACCCCTAAAGCTGCGTTTACCTGCCATTAAGAACGATCGGTCAACCTAGCGCCAATTGGTAGGTGGAGTTTGCGTTATGACGTTCAAGACAGGCATGGTTGAAGAGTTTTCATTCTCAAGCGAAGATAATATTGCTGGCGCTTGCAGCAGCGCTTTACGAAGGGTCCGCAGCTTGGCAGATACAGCCCCGATTGGCCGCCTATTCGCGTCCATCACCACGCTTTCCGAAGCAACCTCCCAAATCAACGGGGCAATGGCCGCATCTGATTTTGCAACAGCTGCAAAACACCTCAAGAAATATGGCGCCCCGGCAGCCGCTGAGGCAACACCACTGCCCATGCACTTCAAACGTAGCGGGCGAGCTAGCTCGCCCTAATTCCGCGCAAGCGCTCACCCCGGCGGCGTAAAAGCTCGACGGTAATGAGCAGTATCGTTGAAAACACGATCAGCACAGAAGCTGCCGCCGTAATCGTCGGGCTGATTTGCTCGCGGATTCCTGAAAACATTTGCCGCGGCAGGGTGCGCTGTTCTGGTCCGCCGATGAACAGGATCACGATCACTTCGTCAAAAGACGTGACAAAGGCAAACAGTGCACCCGAAATCACACCGGGAAGAATGAGTGGCATCACCACTTTGAAAAAAACCGTGTGCGGTGGTGCGCCGAGTGAGGCCCCCGCCCGCATCAGCGTGCGATCAAAACTCATGAGCGTTGCCGTAACGGTTATGACCACAAACGGCGTGGCCAACGCCGTATGCGCCAAGATAATTCCGATGAGTGTTCCGTTCAAACCGGTAAAGGCATAAAAGAAAAACAGGCCGATTGCCGAGATGATCACTGGCACGATCATCGGTGATATCAGAACCGCCATGATTGCCGCACGGCCCGGGATGTTGGAACGCGAAAGCCCGAGTGCCGCCAGTGTGCCGAGACATGTAGCCAGCAATGTCGTTGCTAGCGCCAGGATGACGGACAGCTTCAACGCATCCGTCCAGCGCGCGTTGGTAAAAAATCCATTTTCACCGAAATACCACTTGGTGGAAAATCCCGGCATCGGATAACTGAAGAAGGTTTCCGAATTGAACGACAGGGGCATGATCGCCAAAATTGGCGCAATCAAAAACAGCAGCACCAGCCCTACGAAAATGCGCAATCCGTAGTAGGAAATTTTCTCTGACGTGGTTGCATATGCGGGTAATGCCATGGCACCCTAACCCAATTTCATCTTGTCGATGCCGATGAGGCGGTTGTAGATGTAATACAGTGTCAGGGTTGCTGTGAGCAGCACAAACCCAAGGGCTGAGGCCTTGCCCCAATTGCCTTCACTGTTCATCGCCGTGTCGATAAAGCCCGCAATCATGTTATCAGTTGGCCCGCCGACCAGCGAAGGCGTGATGAAATAGCCCAGGCTGAGAATGAAGGTGAGCAGGCAGCCTGCCGCAACACCCGGCAGGGTCTGCGGCACATAGACTTTTCTGAAGGAATGAAACGGCGTTGCACCAAGC
>JANMPF010000008.1:0-11192 GCA_031369725.1 Rhodobiaceae bacterium
AAGGTGTCGTAATGAATATGGATTCACTCTCAAAACTTTCGATGGATGGAAAAATCGCGGTGGTCACGGGTTCAACCCAGGGCCTTGGCGAGGCGATCGCCCATCTGTTCGCCGACCGTGGCTGCAAGGGAATTGCCATCACCGGCCGCAATGAAAAGAACGGTGCACGTGTAAAGTCCGACCTGGAAAAAAAGGGTGTCAGGGTTGAATTCGTGGCCGCCGATCTCGCCAGCATGGAAGATACCCGCAAGGTAATAGCTGCGACAGATAAGGCTTTTGGCCGCGTTGACGCCGTGGTGAACGCCGCAGGCATCACTGATCGCGGCACCATTTGGGATACCAAACCTGAACTG
Source organism: Rhodobiaceae bacterium (assembly GCA_031369725.1). GTDB lineage: Bacteria > Pseudomonadota > Alphaproteobacteria > Rhizobiales > Aestuariivirgaceae > Aestuariivirga. Next base: position 354 of record JANMPF010000008.1, read on the forward strand.
TTTGACGCCATGATGAATGTCAATGTGCGGGCACCCTACTTTATCATCCAGGACGCACTGCACGTGATGAAGCGCGAAAAAACCAAAGGCACCTTCGTCAATATCATATCCATGTCGGGCCACGGTGGGCAAAGCTTCATATCGGCCTATTGCATCTCGAAAGGCGCGCTGATTACGCTCACCAAGAACACTGCCTACTCGGTGATGAAACATCAAATCCGCGTCAATGGTTTGACCATTGGCTGGATGGACACGCCCGGTGAAGACCGTATCATGAAAACCTATCACGATGCTGAAGAGGGCTGGTTGAAAAAGGCGGAAGCCAGCCGCCCCTTTGGCCGCTTGCTCAAGCCCGAAGAAGTGGCCCGCGCCTGCGGCTATCTGTCGAGTGATGAGTCAGGCTTGATGACCGGCACCATCATCGACTTCGACCAGCAGGTCTTGGGTGCCGGAAATTCCACTGCCGAGCCGCCAGACGTTTAAGTCCTGCGGCCGCGCATTTCAGCAACAGCCACAGTCAACGTCATCGCCAGCGAGAGGGTTGCCGCCATCGAGCGGAAACCCTCGAAATTTGCCTCCGCCACTTCAAACCAGATTTGCGAGAGCGGTGCCAGCGGCGAGAAGCCTGAGTCGGTAATGGCAATCATCGGCACACCCCGCGCTGCCGCAGCCTGTGCAAGGGCAACGGTTTCACTCGCATAGGGCGTAAAGCTGATGGCAAGCACACAGTCGCGTTTGCTTGCAAAGCCCAACTCCTCCTGCGCCAGCCCGCCAATGGCATCAATCAATACATTCCGTACACTGAGCTTTCCGAAGGCATAGGACATGTAGCTGGTGATCGGGAACGACCGGCGCAGCCCCAAGAGGTAAATCGTCTCGGCCTTGGCCAGCGTTTCAACCGCCCGGTCCAGCTTCTCCGGTTCAAGCTTCTCCTGCAAGGCATCAATGGATTTTTCCGCGGCTTCCGTAAAACCCTGGAAAATGATGTTGGGCTTTGAGGCTGATATTGCATGCAGCCGCAGCTGTTCAATGCGCTCCTCATAGTTGAGAATCCGGTCCCGGAGCCTTGACCGGAACACATCCTGCAACTCGGAAAAACCCTGATAGCCCATCGCCTGCGAGAACCGCACCAGCGTCGAAGGCTGCACATCCGCCTCAACCGCAATGCTCGCCACCGTTCCAAAGGCAATCTCGTCAGGATGCTCAAGCGCATAGGTTGCGACCTGCGTCAACCGCTTTGGCAGGTTGCCACCCCGCTCAATAATCCGGTTTTTGAGGCTCTGGAAATCCCGCGGAATGATGTCAGCGTCGCTCAAAACATGCTCACTTTTGCCAGCAAAAAGGCATTGGTATGAAAAATCACCTTATCACCAAAATTAGACCACATCCGTAGGCCGCTGCCAAGTTAAATAGAACGGTTATTCTACTGGATTGTAATGTGGAAAGGACCGTCCAAGATTCTCAGCTGACATTCTGGTGTTAGCCCGGCTTTATCAATTGTCATCGTAGCCACGCGACCGTCTTGTGGCACCTGATATCGGCGGACGCCGCCTTGTGTTATCGGGCTGGTCCCCCGCAAGTGCCCGTTTCAGGCGGCGAATGAGAACGGCTTTCGATTTGGCATCGCTGGCCTTGTTGATTTCCTGATCGATATCGAGATGAAGTCCCGCCAGATCATTGTTCCAGTCGGGCCGCGCCACCTGGGTAATATCCATGCGGGGATTGCTTTCACTTTCGATTAAGACGCAACCATCGCCGCCCAGATCATAAACATCATCAAGGTGCGGGCGAATGATGCAATCGGACTTGACCACAACGCCTGTGATGGCCTCCTGCAAAGCCACCTGCGGTTCTTCTTCGCCATGGGTAAGAAACACGGTTCTGCCAATCGGCATGCGTTCTTTCAACCATTGCACCAGTTCTGGCCCGTCGGCGTGACCCGAGTAATCTTCAAACTGCCGAATGGTGGCTTTGACCTGAACTTCCTCGCCCGAAATTTTTACCATGGGCGCACCACTTTCAAGAATTTGGCCAAGTGAACCGCCGGCTTGATAGCCAACCAGCAGCACGGTGGTTGAGGACTGCCACAAATGATTCTTCAGATGGTGGCGAATGCGGCCCGCATCACACATGCCGCTGGCGGCAATGACAATGTGGAAACCTGAAAACATGGCAATGGCCTTGCTCTCATCCACCGTTTCGGTGCTTTTGATGAGCGGCGAACTGAAGGCGCGGAACAGGTTATCGCCATGTTCTAAATCCTTGGCATGTTTTTTGAAGATCGCCGAAGCCTTGTTGGCAAGCGGCGAGTCGACGAAAATGGTGGTTTTCGGCACCGTGCCCTGCTCCATGAGCCATACCAGGTCAGTCACCACTTCCTGGGTGCGCTCAACCGCGAAAGATGGAATGAGAAGCGCACCTTTGCGCGCTGCGGCGGCATTCACCTCGGTGGCCATGAGCTCACGGCGTTTGTCTTCGGACCGTTCAAAACGATCCGTGCCGCCATAGGTGGATTCACAAATGACGTAGTCAAATCCAATTGGCGCTTCAGGGTCTGGCTCCAGCATTTTATGGTCAGGGCCAATGTCGCCGGAGAAAAGAATGCGGGTAGCCGGTTTTCCGGCCTGGCTAACCTCAACTTCGATGGAAGCTGACCCCAGGAGATGGCCGGCATTCCACCAGCGGGCCCGAATGCCCTTGGCCGGTTCAATCCATGTTTCATATTCCAGGCTCTGGAAATGCTCGAGCGACTTCATGGCATCTTCCAAAGTGTAAATGGGTTCGATTTCAGGAAGGCCGCGCTGCAGATTGCGCTTGTTCTGGAATTTTGCGTCTGACTCTTGAATGAAGCCGGAGTCTGGCAACATCACCCCGCAGAGATCGACGGTTGCATTTGTGCAGTGGATTTTTTTGGTGAAGCCGTGTTTCACCAGTTTTGGAATCATGCCCGTGTGATCGATATGGGCGTGGGTGAGCAACATGGCATCAAGGCTTGCCGGATCAAACGGGAATTTGCGGTTGTTCAATTCGCGCTCGGTTTTTGAGCCCTGGAACATGCCGCAATCAATAAGCAATTTTGCGTCTTCCGTTTGCAGGAGATAGCACGATCCGGTGACTGTTCGTGCCGCACCACAGAATTTGAGGCGAATGGACATGGTTACTCCTGAGGAATGTTAAGGCCGCGGGCCTTAAGCTCGCTCCATGCCTGTGCCGGCGTATCGGCAAAGCCAAACAGCTTGAGGTCATTTTCATGGATGAGATTGGCTTTCGCGAAGGCTTCGAAATTGATGGCAGCGTTCCAGAATTTTGAATCAAAGAGTATGACCGGCAGTGGCTTGCTCATTTTCCCGGTTTGCCTGAGAGTTAAAATTTCAAAGAGTTCGTCCAATGTGCCAAAGCCACCGGGGAATACCACAAGGGCCGCAGCCCGCATGGCAAAATGCATCTTTCGCATGGCAAAATAATGAAAGCGGAAGGTAAGGTCTGGAGTGGAATAGGGATTGGGCTCCTGCTCGCGTGGCAGCGTGATGTTGTAGCCAATGGAAGGCGCACCCGCATCATGGGCACCCCGGTTGGCCGCTTCCATGATGCCGGGCCCACCGCCAGTGGCGATCACATTTTGGCGGGGCGGTTTATGGTCGAGCTTTGCGCCGCCATGGGTGGAGCAAATCTCGGCAAACTTTCGCGCACTTTCATACCAGCCGGATCTATCGCCTTCGCGGATGCGGGCTGAGCCAAAAACCACAACCGTCGATTCCACGCCCCACTTTCGCAAAAATTCCTCGGCTTTTTGATATTCCAGTTGAAACCTGACGCCCCGGGTTGAGTCTCCCAGCAGAAAATCCTGGTCAAGCGCTGGCAACCTGAATGCAGCATCGGCCATCTGTGCTTTGTTGGAGGGACGGTCAGTCAAATTTAATGCTCGATCTTGTTTGATTGTAACCTAGGGTAGCTGCTATTGAGGGGGAATAGAAGAGGATACAGGACATGGCGGACAAGAAATCATTTGCTGCAAAATTTGTGGCTGAGCCAGGCAAAAGATTTTCCCTCGCCAAACACGACCCGCGTGACGACAGCGCCTTTCCTGACAAGGATAAAACCAAGGAGCAACTGGTCAAGGACGCCGAAGCCATTGATGCCTTGCAGGACAGGCTGTTTGCCGAAGGCAAGCAGGCGCTGCTTGTCGTGCTGCAAGGCATTGATTGTGCCGGCAAAGACGGAACCCTGCGAGCGGTTTTCAATACCTGTGGCCCATTGGGCGTGATGGTGAAATCCTATGGCGTGCCATCGGATGTTGAACGCGCCCATGATTACCTGTGGCGGGCGCACAACGCCTGCCCCGCCAAGGGTTACATCGGGGTGTTCAACCGGTCGCATTATGAAGATGTGCTTGTGGTCAAGGTGGAAAAGTTTGCCACCGCTGATGCCATTGAACGGCGTTACGATGAAATCAACCAGTTTGAAAAACTGATTGCAAATTCCGGCACGCGCATTTTGAAATTCATGCTCAATGTCTCCAGGCAGGAACAGGCAGTACGCCTGCAGGACCGGGTCGATGATCCCACCAAGCAATGGAAATTCAAATCCAGTGATTTGGCCACCCGCGCCAAGTGGGATGAATATATGGCAGCCTATGAAGTGGCGATTGGCCGCTGTTCAACTGATCTGGCACCCTGGCATGTTATTCCCGCCGACCGCAATTGGGTGCGCAATGCCGCCGTAGCACAGATTGTGCGTGAGACCTTGGAGGAGATGAACCCGCAATATCCAGCGCCCAGGGATTGGGACCCAAAAACCGTCAAGATTACCTGACGCCGCGCCAACGCCCCAAAAAATATGTAAAAAATCCAGGATGATGCCAGACGCGGGATGGGCCCTGGATGGCTGGACAATCCAAGTGGCAGGGTTGTCGCTGCCGACAAATTGGGAAAATCCGCCAGAAAAACCCGCAACTTTGGCAGTTGCGATTTCGTCTTAACAAACTGTTAACCATTTTCATGCCTTGCTCTCCTTGGGATTCCCGGGGGAATGTATTGATCGACCTGCACGCACATATTCTGCCCGCCATGGATGATGGTTCTCCAGACATGCAAACAGCGCTGGAAATGGCCCGCGTGGCTGTGGCCGATGGCATCATTGTCATGGCCTGCACACCCCATGTGATGCCAGGCCTGTATCACCACACGGCGGCCGACATTGAATTGAGTTTTGTGGGCTTTCAGCAAAAATTGTTTGAAGCCGGCATTCCGCTGGACGTGGTTGTGGGATGTGAGGCGCATAACCGGCCGGATTTCATTCAGGCTCTCACCAGCGGCAGGCTTCCAACAATCAACAACAGCCGTTATGTGTTGTTTGATCCGCCCCGCATGGTGCCCCCACCGCGCCTTGCGGAAATGCTTTCTGGCATTTTGGATGAAGGCTACGTACCCATTCTCACCAGCCCGGAAAAATTGAAATGGATTGAAAGCCATTTCGAGGTTCTCGAACGGCTGGTGGAAAATGGTGTCTGGATGCAGCTCGCAGCGGGCTCGCTTACCGGGCAGAACGGCAGGCAGTCACTCTATTGGGCCGAAAAACTGTTGAATGCCGGCATGGTTCACATTTTGGCAACCGATGCCCATAACCTGGTGACACGGCCGCCGATACTTTCTGCTGCCTACGAGCTGGCACGTGCCGCCGTCGGGGCTGACGAAGCGCTCAATTTGGTCAGCACCCGTCCGGTCAATGTTCTGGACAATGAACCCGCCGAAAATTCGCCGCCCGTTTCCTTCGCCATCAGGAGGGTATCCGAACCTTATTGGCTGTGGCCACGCTATTTGAAGGCGGGCTAAACCGGCCGCAAGCCACGCAGCAGGATTTCAAGAACTGCCTTCTGGGCTGACCGTAAATCTTCGCGGCGGCCAAGCACGGCATCCACCTGCACGGCGAAATCAGCATAATGTTGGGTGACCGACCAAATCGCAAAAATAAAATGGAAAGGATCAACCGGGGCAAGTTGGCCTGCAGCTATCCATGCTTGGATAACAGCTGCCTTTTCGGTGACCAATTGCCGCAAGGGGCCTTTCAGGTATTTTTCAATCATCGGAGCACCATGGAGAATCTCATTGGCAAACAGCCGTGAGGCCTTTGGATTGGCATTGGACATTTCCATTTTGACGGAAATGTAATGGCTCAGCTCCCGCAATGGATCACCGCCTGCATCAAGCTTGCGAAGGGGTTCGAGCCAATCGGTGAGGGTGTGTTCCAGCAGGGCCACATAGATGTCTTCCTTGCGGCGAAAGTAATACAACAGGTTGGGCTTCGACATATTCGCCTTGGCCGCAATTTGATCCACCGTTGCACCGCGAAAACCCGAAGCCGAAAAAACATCAAGGGCAGCCTCAAGGATGACTTCCTTGTTGCGCGCCTGAATGCGGGTATTGACGATGGGCTTTGTCTTTGCGTGTGGCATCATTTGCCACCTTATTATTCTTGACCGATTGGTCAAGCCGGATTGTGGGAAGTGCGGGGAGGTCACCCCCGCGTAAACCGCACATTGGCAATCAGCCCCTGCCGATCATCACGATTCTGCAGGCTCACGACTGCTTCATTACGCGCTGCGAGGGCTGCCACGATCGACAGCCCCAGGCCACTGCCATCGGAGCGGCTGGGATTATGCCGGTAGAAACGGTTGAACACGAGTGGCAAGGCATTTTCGGGAATTCCTGGCCCGGTATCCCTGATATTCACCTGCGCGTCCTTTTCAGCAGCGAGGATTTCGACATCAACTTTTCCGCCGTTTGGCGTGTAGCGGATCGCGTTGTCCAGAAGGTTGCCGAGCAGCATGATCAAATCGATGGACTCGCCCTTGACCTTGATATTGGCATCCGCCGTGAGGCCAAGGTCAATGGACTTTGCCGCGGCAAGTTCATGCACATCAGCAAGACTTGCCCGAACAATCTCACCCAGGTTCACCAACTCCAAATTCGCCGGTGCATGCGGTTCTTCAGCCCGTGCAAGCTTCAACAGTTGGCCAAGCAGCGCCGACATGCGGACGAGCCCTTCCTGCATGGGCCGCAAAGAAGCCGCATCCGATTGGCCAGACAGTGCCGCTTTCAGGTTTTCCATTTGCAGGTTGAGTGCTGTAAGTGGTGTGCGCAACTGGTGGGCGGCATCGGAAATGAATCTTTGCCGGAATTCGAGAAGCTCATGCTGTCGCACCAGCAGGTTGTTCATCGCATCAACCAGGGGCGCAAGCTCGTCCGGAATGCCTTTTGAACTCAGCACGACGTCGCTTGCCGTCCGGCGTGCCAGCAAGGCTGCCGTCAGGTTTTGCAAGGGCTTCAACAGGCGTTTTACCACCCAGCCCACAAATATCCATGACAGGGGAATAAGCAGGGCAATCGGCAAAATGGTATTCAACATGGAACTGAAAGCGGCTTCGGTGCGCAGTTCCGTTTGTTGGGAAACTTGCACCACCCGGTTTTCCGCAATCAACGTAAAGGTGCGCCATTGAACACCGGCGTTGACATGGTCATAAAAGCCCGTTGCGGTTTCAACAGGGATGTCGATCGCCGGATCGGAGTTCCTTATGGTCTTCAGATTATTGTCAAGAATATGAACGATAATGTGATCTTCCGGATTGGCCCCGGATATGATTTGGGAACTCTCACCGGCCGCACTCGGTGTGTCACCCACGCTTAACGCGATCTGCCGCAATTGGTCATCAAGGAAGCCGTTTTCCTCGTTCAGCGAAACCAGCCCCGTACCAATGCTGCCGACGATTCCGATAACCGTAATGAGGCCGATGAACCACGCCGTGAGTTGTCCGCGCAGCGTCTTCATTTCACGCGCCCGGGCACCATCCAGCCGGCACCGCGAATATTGCGGATAATGTCGGGTCCAAATTTCTTGCGGATGTAAAAGATGAGTACGTCAATGGCGTTGCTTTCCACTTCTTCGCCAAACCCATAAAGTTTCTCTTCAAGCTGGCTGCGTGATAAAATTGTGCCGGCACGCTCGCTCAGCCCCAGCATGAGCGCAAACTCGCGGGCCGGCAAAAAATATGAAAGATCCCGGTAACGCACCTCATGACTTGCCAGATCCAGTGTCACTTCACCGCTTTCAATCTTGGAAACCGAATGACCCGCTTGCCTGCGAATGACGGCGCGAATGCGGGCCAGCATTTCAGCAAAATCAAACGGTTTGACGATGTAATCATCGGCACCAAGATCAAGACCGATCACCCGTGATCCCAGGTCATCGCGGGCCGAAACAATCAATACCGGTGTTTTGCTCTTGCTGTTTCGCACTATTCGCAAGACCTCAAGTCCCGTCATGTCCGGCAGGCCAAGGTCAAGCAAGACAACTGAATAGAAATTGCTCGTCAGCGCCAGGATCGCCTCTCCCCCGGTTAAAAACCAGTCCACGGCCATGCCCTGGGCAGCAAGGCCCGTGCGCAAGCTTGCACCAATCATCGGATCATCTTCAACCAGCAATACACGCATATGTGAGCTCAAATTTGCCGTCACCATAGGCGTTTGTGGATCCAACCAAAGTTACGGCCACATGAATTATTTGTAATGCGGCTCTAATTCACTCCTAATTCTCGGAGTCCAAGCATGGTTAACGGGCAAATCGTTCTGAGCCTGTTTGTGAAACAAAATGGAGATTCCCATGAAGAAGACAATCCTGTTGCTAAGTCTGGCATCGATTCTATCGGTCGGCACAGCCTATGCGGCAACAACGGCACCTGCGGCAAAGGTACCGCCAGCCACGACTGCCGCACCGGCTGTTGTGACACCAGCAAAAACACCTGTCGCCTGCGGCGACATGTCAAAGCAGGTTGATGCCGCCATGAAAACCGCCAAATTGAGCACCGCGAAGATGAAAATTGCGACCATGCACGACAAGGCTGGCAATGATCTTTGCAAAGTCAAGAAAGATGCAGCAGCTGACGCGGAATTCTCCAAAGTCATGAAAATGCTGAAGAAGTCCTGATCACCACCATCCCCACTAGTCATATTTAACCCACGCCTGAAATGGAGATACCTATGAAGAAGACAGCCCTGTTCCTCGGTCTTGCAACCATGCTTTTCGCAACCCCCGTATTTGCCGCCGCCAAGCCAGCGGCTCATATGGCCGCAAAGCCAGCCGCCATGTGCATGGTTAAGGGCAAAAAGGTTCATTGCCACCATCACGTAGTGCATAAAAAGCACCATGTAAAACATCACGCGATGAAGACGGTTGCCAAGAAGAAATACTGAGCAGGCTCAGTCCCACCGCACATAATTGATCTGCGGCATCAGCCCGGCAAAAACCTTGCGTATGGTGTTTGCCGGGAACTTGCTTTAAGAGGCGGGGCAACATGGCGCTCGCGCGGATGAAAAATCCTGTTCGCATGCCCTTTAACTCCGTTAGAAAAGCATTGGATCAATTGGCATTTCCCTTAACTCCTGCCCCATTCGCCCGCGCCCTCGCCGAGCGTAAATATGAAGACCCCACACCCGTTCAATTGGCTGTTCTTGAAGCCCGGGCCGAAGGCCGCGACCTCGTGGTGTCCGCCCAGACTGGCTCTGGCAAAACCGTGGCCTATGGTTTGGCCATTGCCAAGACCCTTCTTGGCGAAGCTGAACGGTTTTCGCCTGAAGCTTCTCCCATCGCCTTGATCGTGGCCCCCACCCGCGAACTTGCCCTGCAGGTGGAACGCGAACTGGAATGGCTTTATCACTACACGGGTGCCCGTATCCTTTCCTGCGTGGGCGGCATGGACCCCAAGCGCGAACGCCGGAGATTGGCCGACGGTGCCCATATCATTGTAGGCACACCCGGCCGCCTTCGTGACCACCTTGAACGCGGTGTCTTGAACATCACCGACCTCAAAGCCGTGGTGCTTGATGAAGCCGACGAAATGCTGGATTTGGGATTCCGTGAGGACCTTGAGTTCATTCTCGAGGCAACACCTGCCACCCGCCGCACCCTTCTGTTCTCGGCCACCATGCCAAAAATCATTGCCAACATGGCCAAGCGCTATCAGCGCAATTCCCTGCGCATTGAGGCATCAGGTGGCGAACGCGCCCATGCCGACATTGAATACCGCGCCATCCGTGTGGCCCCCAATGAGGTTGAGCATGCCGTTGTGAACGTGCTGCGCTTTGTCGATGCAGCCAGCACCATTGTGTTTTGCAACACGCGCGACCACGTGCGCCATTTGCACGCAACGCTTTTGGAGCGTGGCTTTGCCACGGTAAACCTCTCAGGCGAGTTGAGCCAGGGCGAACGTATCCATGCCTTGCAGGCCCTGCGTGATGGCCGGGCACGCGTCTGTGTTGCAACCGACGTTGCCGCCCGCGGCATTGATCTGCCAAACCTTGGTCTCGTCATTCATGCCGACCTTCCCAATGATGCCGAAACCCTGCAGCATCGCAGTGGCCGCACCGGCCGCGCCGGCAAGAAGGGGGTGAGCGTGGTACTCATTCCCCTGTCACGCCGCAGGAAAGCTGAACAGATGCTGTCAGCCGCTGGCGTGAACCCCGTATGGAGCGGGCCGCCCCAGGCTGAAGACATCCGGCGGCTTGACCAGCAGCGCATGTTGCAAGACCCCATCCTTACCCAGGTAAGCAGCGAAGAAGATTTGGAAATGGCCCGCTCGGTTCTCGCCTCCCGCAGCCCCGAGGAAATTGCCGCAGCACTCGTGCGTATCTACCGCTCGAAATTGCCGGCTGCCGAGGATGTGTTTGATCCCGGCCCCGGCCGTGATTTCCGCGCGGCAAAGCCGTCCCGCAAGGAGCCCAGCACCGCAACCTCGGATCCTCGCGATTATACCTGGTTCCGCCTCGATATTGGCCGCAAGAACAACGC
>JANMPF010000012.1:0-5552 GCA_031369725.1 Rhodobiaceae bacterium
GCATCAGGTCACTGCCGGGCTGGAAGCACCCCTACGACCTCATGCCCCGGGCGTGATTGATTATAAAGCAAGCGCACTCATCCCTGCTTGCGCTTACCTCTCGGGAACCATGGCCTCAAGATATTCATCAAGATGCTCAAGGTTTTCAAAGCGCATCCAGCCTTCATCGGTTTCAGCTTCCACCGTACCGTCTGAAAGAACCCGCGCGGGGCGACCGCGAATGACTTTTTCCTCAACCACAAACAGCTCGCCTTCTTCCAGCACAGCTTCTTCCGGTACTGCTTCTTCAGCAACTGCCTCTTCGGCAACTGGCTCCTCAACCACTGCCGCGGCAGGCGGGAGCGCTGCAATAACCACAGGTGCGGGCGGCGGTGCGGGTTCCACGCTGTGAGCCTCAACACCCAATGCGGTAGCAATGTCGGCCTTGGCCTGCTCGAGGGCAGAGATGGTATCGGCAACACTGGTTTTCAGGCTTGAGGAAGGCTCTGCCACGGCGGCCGCCGTTTCAACCACTGCAGTGGTTGTCCTGCTGCCGAAACCAGTGAATTTCGGCGTTGCAGGCGCTGATCCCGGAAGTTCGGCTACCGCAACTTCTGCCATTGGAATGCCGGGACTGATTTGCGCCACGTGATCACGAACAGCTGCCGCCACATTTCCCAGTCCTAAGCAAACTGCCCCACCCACCAGAAAAGTTGCGGCAACATCCGGCGTTAAAGCCAAAACCTGCATTTGCCCCGGCTGAAAATGGATAAGCATCCCGAGGGCCAGGCCTGCCGCCAAGAACAGAATTCCAAAAATAAACATCAGTTTCGACATCATTCCACCTTGGGACCGAATCATTCAGACGTGAGTATCCTAACTTCGCTAGGAATCCCACCTAGGGTTAACATCTTCTGAAGTTCTTGCCTAGTTTTCAACCGTAAATTTGGGTGGGGGCCTCGAAAGTGTGCCACTTTCAATGGCCGCCCACACTTGTCTGGCAATATCGCGGTAAATCGCCGTGTGCATGGAATCCGGCATCGACACCACCACAGGTTCACCGCGGTCGGAGCGCAGCCTTATCTCGGTATCAAGCGGCACTTCGCCGAGGAACGGCACGCCGAGCCTTGCCGCCTCGTCGCGGGCACCGCCGTGGCCAAAAATTTCATGGCGCTCACCGCATTTGGTGCAGACGAAATAGCTCATGTTTTCCACAATGCCGATCACCGGAACATTCACCTTGCGGAACATGTTCAGGCCTTTGCGCGCGTCAATCAGCGCCAAATCCTGCGGGGTTGACACAATGACCGCACCTGACAGCGGGGTTTGCTGGGCCAGCGTCAATTGCGCGTCGCCGGTGCCGGGCGGCATATCGACAATCATCACATCGGTTTCGCCCCACGAGACTTCGCGCAACAGCTGGGTGAGGGCAGACATCACCATGGGGCCGCGCCAGATCATCGGCGTGTCCTCGTCCACCAGAAAACCGATGGAGGCCACTTCCACGCCATAGCGCGTCATGGGCTTCATGCGCTTGCCTTGCAGATCACTGGCTTCGGGCTTTCCGGTAATGCCAAACAGCCTGGGCATGGATGGTCCATAAACATCGGCATCAAGAACCGCCACTTTCAGGCCGAGTGATTTCAGCGCCAGCGCCAGATTGATTGCAGTGGTGGATTTGCCAACACCGCCCTTGCCGGATGCCACCGCCACCAAATGCTTCACGCCGGGAATGCCATTCTTCAAATTGGAAGCGGCACTCACCTTGGGGCCGGGCTGGCGGGCCGGGGTATGCTCAGCTGTCAGCGCCACCAATGCCTTGGTGACACCCGGCAATTCGGCCACGCGTTTTTCAACAACGGCACGCAAGGCCTCCATGGCTTTCATGTGCTGCGGGTCGGCGTTGAGTGCAAACATCACACTACCGCCAGAAATCGCAATTTCAGAAACCAGACCTGCCGACACTATATGGCCGCGCCCATCGGGTGCAGCAATCTTCTTCAAGGCCGCCAGCACGATCTCCGTGGTAATTTCAGTCATCAATCCACCTATCTCAAGAGCCACCCGCATAGCCCCAAACGGCACCCCGCTGCAAGTTGAGTTGAATATTGCCTTTCCCGGCTGTCTCAAATTTTAGCTTTCCCGCAAAGTTGGCCTTAGGGCTTGTCTGGTAGGGTTTTCCCCTTGGGATGGTTAAGTTTTGGATCAAATTGAAATCATGAACGCCGACACAATTTTGCAGGATGTGCTTGAGCGGAGCAATTTTCCGCTCGATGAAACCCTGATACCCGCAGCTCCGCCAAATTCCGGCACCCATGATGACGCCTCCTGGGAACGCGATGCCCCAACACCCTGGAAGCGTGAACTCCTTACTCTTTTCATGCGCAACCAACTGCGCATTGCGCCCACGATGCCAATTCTCACCTTCATGCTGGCGTTCACCGCCCTGTTGTGGGTGAAGCCCCTTATCATACTGGCCTGGCTGGTGGCGGCGCTGGTTTGCCAGACTGTACAAATCTACCTGTGTTTTACCTATTTCCGCAAAGAGCGGAACCAGCTTGAACAGCGCGACTGGATTGGCATGCTTTCGGCTGCCGAATTTTTGCAGGGCGTGTGCTGGGTGCTGCCGCTGTTTATATTCTGGAACAGTGCCACCAATTTTCAAAATGCCTATCTGGTGGCTTTCGTCATGGCCATCATTGCGGTGCGGCTGCTGGTGGTCAATAATTTCATGCCGGTTCTCATTGCGGGAACAGGCATCATGACCATTGGTGTTGCCATGCGCTGCGTCTCGCAGCCGGAACCGATTTATCTGGCCATGGCAGGCCTTATCATTGCACTGGAAGTTTTCTTCCTGTTTGTTGCCCGCCAACTGGGCGAGACAGCCCGTGACATGCTGAAGTACAAATCGCAAAAGGATGGGCTGGTGGAGGAACTCCGGCTTGAGCGCGACAAGGCAGAGCTCGAAAAAACCAAGGCCGAGGAAGCCAACAAGGCCAAATCCATATTCCTCGCCACCATGAGCCATGAACTGCGCACGCCGCTCAATGCCATCATGGGATTCTCGGAAATCCTGCAGCGCGAAATGTTTGGCCCCATGGCAGTACCTGCCTACAAGGGCTATGCGGGTGACATCAACCATTCGGGCCGCTACCTCCTCGACCTCATCAATGACATTCTTGATCTGTCGCGCATCGAGGCGGGCCGGCGTGATATCCAGGAAGAACCGTTCGGCATTCTCGCCTGTGCGAAATCCGCACAAGCCCTGCTCAATGGCAAGGCACTGGAAAAATCCATTTCGGTTTGCGTTCAAATCGAGCAGTCGCTGCCCAAGGTCATGGGTGATATTCGTGCCGTCAACCAGGTGATCATCAACCTGCTCACCAACGCCATCAAGTTCACCCAATGGGGCGGCGAGGTTCTGATCAGTGCCCGTCTCGATCAAGCCGGTGCCATGGTCGTGTCGGTGAAAGACAATGGCCCCGGCATTCCGAGCCATGAAATAAATTCTGCACTTGATTCATTCGCACGGGGCGCGACGGCCACCAAGCAGGCCATTGACGGCGCAGGGCTTGGCCTTCCCATCGTCAAAGGCCTGATGGATCTGCATGGTGGCGACGTCAACATCATCAGCACAATTGATGAAGGCACTGAAGTGCTGGTTACCTTCCCCGCCAAGCGGGTGCTCGCGGGGCCCCGCGGTGAAGTGATAGCGGCACCTTCCGTGCAGTCGGAAAGCCAACGCAAGCTGATTGCGATTACGGGATGACAGACCTCATGCTGAGGTGCACGGCGCAGCCGGGCCTCGAAGCACCTTGGCCCGCGCCAACCGACCCTTCGAGGCCAAGCTTGCGCTTGGCGCCTCAGGGTGAGGATAGATAACCACCCTTCTCACATTGCCCTCACCCATGCTACCCAGCCAGCCATGCAGTTTGATGTGGTCATTATTGGTGCGGGTGCGGCGGGGCTTATGTGTGCGTTAACCGCCGGTGCGCGGGGTGCGCGGGTGGCGTTGCTTGATCATAACAGTGAGGTGGGTGCAAAGATTCTCATCTCGGGTGGGGGGCGCTGCAATTTCACCAATGTGGGCACGGCCCCGCAAAACTTCCTGTCGGAAAATCCGCACTTCTGCAAATCGGCGTTGAGCCGTTATAGCCCTGACGATTTTCTCGCCCTCATGGCCAAACACAATATCGCCTGGCACGAAAAAACCCTTGGCCAATTATTCTGCGATGGGTCAGCCAGGCAAGTGGTCGCCATGTTGCTTGCCGAATGTGCGCTGGCAAACGTGCATATCGTCCGCCAAGCCAAAGTGACGGACATCACCAGAGCCGATCACTTTTCGATCGTAACCGCGGCGGCAACCTACACCAGTGCAGCATTGGTTCTGGCAACGGGCGGGGTGTCAATCCCCAAAATGGGTGCCACGGGATTTGCCTATGATGTTGCGAAAAAATTCGGGCTTGGCGTGGTCACGCCGCGCCCTGCCCTGGTACCCTTAAAGGCCAATGCGGAAGATCTCGAATTTTACGGCAGTCTTTCGGGTGTTTCGCTGAAAGCGACTGCCGCGACTGGCAAAACCCGCTTTGTGGAAAACATCCTGTTCACCCATCGCGGCCTTTCGGGTCCGGCAATCTTGCAAATCTCGTCCTATTGGCGAGAAGGGCAAGCCATCTCACTCGATCTCACACCCGGCATCGATGCGCTTTCAGCACTCAAGGAACGCCGGCACGCCCGGCCCAACGCCGAGCTTAAAACCATTGTGGCTGAACTTGTGCCGCAACGGCTGGCGCAGGCCATGGCAGCAACCGATTTGGCCGCCGTTGCGGGCAAACTCAAGAACTGGACGATGACACCTTGCGGCACGGAAGGTTTTGCCAAGGCCGAGGTCACCGCCGGCGGCATTGACACGGATGGCCTCTCATCCAAAACCATGCAAGCCAAGGCGGTTCCAGGTCTCTATGCCATTGGCGAAGCCGTGGATGTGACGGGTTGGCTCGGCGGCTACAACTTTCAATGGGCCTGGGCCAGCGGCTGGTGTGCGGGGACGGCACTTGCGGCAGCGGGCAACGCATAGTCTTGCAACCCTCCTTAAAACTTGCCAATCTCCGGTTCATCGCCCCAAAGAGTGGAAAAACATCAGCGTTGGAGAGTGTATTGTGGCTACCAAGGTAAAAAAAGCGAAGGCCAAGCCAGCAAAAGCAAACTCCAAAAAGGCCAAGCCATTGAAAGCCAAGGCTTTGAAGGTTAGCAAGGCGAAAGCCAAGCCAGCAAAGGCCAAGGCCAAGCCGGCGAAAACAAAACCGATCAGAGCCAAGGCACCCAAAGTCAGGGCATCAAAAGCCAAAACTGTAAAAGCCAAAGCCACAAAATTCAGACCGCCAAAGGCCAAGGTTGCGTGGCCGGTAAAAACCCGCGAGATGCACAATCACCACATGAACTCAACCGTGTGGAACACTTTCAAATTCCGTGACAATGACGTTGTTATTGCAACCTATGCCAAGTCTGGCACAACCTGGACCCAGCAGATCGTGGCACAACTCATCTTCAATGGTGCCGAAGGCATCGATGTC
>JANMPF010000025.1:0-9894 GCA_031369725.1 Rhodobiaceae bacterium
CTGCCCGGCTGGGAAGAAGGCCTGTTCCCGCACCAGCGCGCCCTTGATGAAAAAGGCCGCGCCGGGTTGGAAGAAGAGCGGCGGCTTGCTTACGTTGGCATCACCCGCGCCAAGCGCCGCGCCTTTATATCTTTCGCGCAAAATCGCCGCGTCCATAACCAGTGGCAGAATGCATTGCCGTCACGCTTTGTCGATGAGCTGCCAGAAGCCTTTGTTGAGGTTGCCCCCATGAGCAATTCTTTTGGCGGCCACTCATTGGGTGGCTATGGCACCAGCCGTTTTGACGATGTGAAGCCCTTCACCAACACCTACGCAACGCCCGGCTGGCAACGCGCCCAGGAACGCTGGAACAAGGGCGAAGGCCTTCGCACCACGCCTAAATTCCGCGAGGGCGAAATGGTCACCCATGGCGACGAAAACCCCTCCCTCACCACGGGTAAGCGCATTTTTCATCAAAAATTTGGCTATGGCCGCATAATCTCGGTGGATGGCAACAAACTCACCATCGATTTCGAAAAAGCCGGCGAAAAACGCGTCCTCGACAGTTTTGTAACCGCAGGTTAGGGCCGCTTTAACGTTTGCACCCCTAAAACCCATGTTTTGAAACACCAAGAGGGGCGAAACGTGCATTCAGTAACAGAAATTAACTCTGCCACACAAAACAGTCAAAGCGAAGCCCGTAAGGCCGCCCGCATTGTTTTCACCATGACGGTGTTTACCTCGGCCTTCCTGCTGTTTGCCATTCAGCCCATGTTTACCAAAATGGTCCTGCCGCAACTCGGTGGTTCGCCCGCCGTGTGGTCGGTTGCCATGGTGTTTTTCCAGGCCTTGCTGCTGTTGGGCTATCTCTATGCCCATTTGTCAACCCGCTATCTGCCAACCCGCATCGCCGTAATCGTGCATATCTGTCTCCTCTTGGTAACCTTCATCTCGCTGCCCATTGCGGTTGCCTCCGGCCTCGGCAAGCCACCCATTGAGGGCCAGATGTTCTGGCTCATTGGCGTATTCACTTTCTCCGTTGGCCTGCCCTTCTTTGCCGTGGCCGGCAACGGCCCATTGCTGCAGGCCTGGTTTGCCCGCACCGGCCACAAGGATGCCGGCAACCCCTATTTCCTTTATGCTGCATCGAACCTCGGCTCGTTCTCGGCCCTTCTGCTCTACCCCGTGCTGTTTGAAACCATGTTGCGCCTGCCGCAACAATCAGCAGGCTGGTCGGCTGGCTTTGCCTTGCTCATTCTGCTCATCGGCGCATCGGGCACCATCGTGCAATTGGCGCAAAGCGGCGGAACCGTCAAACTTGCAGAAACCAAAACCGCCGAACCCCTGGCGCTGCCAATGATTGCAAAATACATTTGCCTGTCGTTCATTCCCTCCGCCCTGCTGGTTGCCGTTACAGCGCACATTTCAACCGATGTGGCCTCAGCGCCGTTCATGTGGATTATCCCGCTTGCCATTTACCTGCTCACCTTCGTGCTGATCTTCCGGGATCAGCCGCTGATACCCATGCGCCTTGTGGTCATGGCCATTCCTGTCATGGCGGGCCTCACCTTTATTACCAAGCTCTTCGATTTCAATCTTTTCTTCACCCTTGGCACCCACCTCACGTTCTTCTTTGCGGCAGCCCTCATGTATCATCACCGGCTGTACACCATGCGTCCAAAAGCTGAACAGCTCACCCAGTTTTATTTGTGGATGTCGTTTGGTGGTGTGCTCGGCGGTATCTTCTCAGGCCTTCTGGCACCCTATATCTTCAACAGCGTCCTGGAATATCCAATCCTTGTAAGTCTGGTCATGCTGGCCCATCCGGCGGTTCGCCAGGCTTCGCGCCAAGACATTATCCAGCAGGTGCTCCCGACCGCAGCTCTCGGCGTTGCCGTTCTGGGCTTGGCTTATCTGTTGCAGCAAACGGCCTACATTGAGCAAGATCATTGGCTCGTGCCACTGATCATTATTGCAAGCTTTGTCGTGACTGGCGCCTTCCGGCATCCACTGGTGCAAGCCTCGCTCATTCCCTTTGTGTTCGTTTTGCTGGCCTTCAAGTTCGGCAGCGTCTTCGGCACGTTTTTTGAGCGTTCATTCTATGGCGTTTACCGCATCTCGATCAATGAGAACGGCCAGTTCCGCGTCCTTACCCACGGCACCACCATTCATGGTGCCATGCGGGTGGCCAATGCCGATGGAACCCCTTACATGGGGCCCATCATGCCCCAGGCCTATTACCACCCCGATGGCGTTTTGGCAGAAACGCTGCATCTGCTTCCCGCCAACGCCACCGGTCGCGACATTGCCATTGTTGGCCTCGGCACTGGTTCGCAGGCCTGTAACGGCATGGCGGGCGATCGCTTCACTTATTATGAGATCGATGCACTGGTTGCCAAGATAGCTCTTGATCCAAACAAATTCAGTTTCCTGGCAAAATGCGCACCCAATGCCAAAATCATATTGGGTGACGCGCGCCTGACATTGGCGGATCAAACCCAGGCAAAATACGATTACCTGTTGCTCGATGCCTTCTCGTCAGACTCAATTCCGGTGCATTTGCTCACCCGCGAAGCTCTGGCACTGTACATGGCGCGCCTGAAGGATGACGGCCTCCTGGTTATCCATATTTCCAACCGCAACATGGAATTGCAAAGTGTGACTGCGGCGTTGGCCAAGGACGCAGGTCTTGCCATCAAGGGCCGTATACTTGACGTGGCAACCGGCAGGTTTGAAGACAGGTTCCCGTCCTCAGTCGTCGTTCTTGCCAAAAAGCCGGAAACCCTTGCTGCCTTCACCAGAAAAAATGGTTGGGACCAACCCAGGAATTCCAACGTCAATGTTTGGACCGACGATTATTCCAACATCGTCGGCGCAATCTGGCGCAATTACCTTGGCTCGGCGGCTCACTAAGCAGCTACGAACTTCATTGCCACACCGTTCATGCAGTAGCGCAAACCCGTGGGCTTGGGGCCGTCGTCAAACACATGGCCCAAATGGCCGCCACAACGGCGGCAATGAACTTCGGTGCGCTTGGTGAACAGGGTATTGTCTTCCTTCTTGCCAACCGCATTGGGCAGGACGTCAAAAAAGCTCGGCCAGCCAGTGCCGCTCTCATATTTGGCAGCAGACGAATAGAGTGGCAGTTCACAGGCTGCGCAAATAAATGTGCCTTTGCGATGCTCATCCAGAAGCTTACTGGTGCCTGGCGGTTCGGTGTTTTCTTCTCGTAGCACGGCAAATTGTTCCGGCGTAAGCAGTTCTTTCCACTCGGCCTCGGTTTTTGTGATTTCAAAGGCGGAAGCCATGCTGCTTGCCAGCCCCAGGCCAAATCCCGTAAATCCCATATACTTCAAAACACTGCGGCGGTTCATCATGGCGTTCCCCATTTAACTTATATGATTGTCAACTTATACGGCGCAAGCCAACGAATGGCTTCAAATTTCGTTGCGGTTTTCAGTAACGTCCGCGTGACCGCGGGGGCGTGCGCGGGCCAAAACCGATGAACCGGCGTCTGCCTTCAAATTCAGGAACTGAAAACCCGAGAGTGCCGCAATCGCAGCAACACTGAAAAACGCGATGGAAAAATCGCCAGCCATGATGTTTTGTTCGCCCCGCTGCCATTGCACTGCCTCCAGGATAAACGCCGCAACCGCCACACCCGCCGAGAGCGAAAGCTGCTGGGCCACACTGTAGAGACTGGTTGCATTGCTGGCAGCCCGCCGGTCGATATCCGCATAGGAGAGCGCATTGAGAGCCGTAAACTGTAAGGAACGCAAAAACCCGCCGGTCAACAACAAAAGCGAGATCAAGGCGAATGGCGTTGCTGCGTCAAGCAATCCATAACAGGCAATAAAGCCACAGGACACAACGCCATTTATGATCAATAGCTTGCGGAAGCCAAAGCGGCTGAGCAGGTAAGCTGCTGAAAATTTCATGCTTATGGCACCTAACGCCGCTGAACAACTGAGCATTCCTGATTGAAATGCCGTCAGTCCAAAACCCAGTTGGAACATCAGCGGCATGAGAAACGGAATGGCACCTACGCCGATGCGGTAAAGGCTGCCGCCCGCAACGCCTGCATTGAAGGTGGAAATACGCATCAGCCGCAGGTCGAGAATGGGATTTTTAACGCTAAAGGCGTGGCGCACATAGATGCTAACACACGCCATGCCAAAACCAATCATGGCAAGTACGGCCAATGGCGGCATGAAATCCCGGCCGAGCACGGTAAAACCAAAGACGATTGACGTAAGCCCGACGGCAGAGAGCAGAAAGCCTTTCACGTCAAGCGGAGGTGCCGTTTCGGGTGCCATTTCCGGCATGAAGCGCGTGGCAACCGCAATGCCCAAAATGCCAATGGGAATATTCATCCAGAACACCCAACGCCAGTCAAAAAAGGTTGTAATGAACCCGCCAACTGGCGGCCCCACCAAGGGGCCAATCAAGGCGGGAATGGTAAGCCAGGCCAACGCGTTTACCAGTTCCGATTTGGGAATTTCCCGCAAGATGATAATGCGCCCAACCGGTACCATCATCGCACCACCCACGCCCTGCAGCGCCCGCGAAGCGACCAGCCAGCCCAATGATTGCGATGCGCCACAGGCGATGGAACCCAGCATAAAAACCGCAATTGCGGCCCTGAACACATACTTCGCCCCAAACTTGTCAGCACACCAGCCACTGATCGGAATGAAAACCGTGAGCGCCAGAAGATAGGTTGTAAAAGCCAGTTTCAAGACGATGGGGTCGGTTTTCAACTCTGCTGCAATGGCTGGCAGTGACGTTGCAATCACCGTTCCATCCATGTTCTCCATGAACAGGGCAGCAGCGACGATGAGGGGAATAATACGGGCGCGGGAAATCATTTTCCCCACTCTTAGCATGACAAATGGGGCACTTTCATGCAATGCTTGAGCCCGACCTATGCTCAAGTGTTAAGGCAGCAAGCCCGTGCAACCCACTCACAAGACTCAGCATTTCATCGCAGGTGGTGGCCCCGTTGGCCTCACGGCCGCAATCGAATTGCAGCGCCGGGGGTTTTCACCCCGCATCGTCGATCCGGATTTGCAGGTTTCCCTCCATTCGCGTGCCCTTGCCATCAATCCGCGCACCCTTGAACTCTTGGAACCCTGCGGTGCCACAGAGGCTCTGCTCGCGGCAGGACATCGAGTTAACGGCGCCATCGTCAGGTATAATTCACAACCGCTGTTCCAGCTGAATATTGGGCTTGTCAAACATCGCTTCAACTTTCTTCTCAGTTTGCCGCAATCAGAAACCGAGGAGATCTTGGAGCAGACACTGAAAGCCCAAGGCATCTCGGTAGAGCGCGGCGTTGCGCTGGACGGTTTCGAAACTGCCAGCCAAAGTATCACGGTGAAACTCAGCAACGGAAAGTCCGAGAATGTTGATTTTCTCATCGGTGCTGATGGCTCGCACTCGACAGTCCGAAAAATCCTCGGCCTCGGATTTCCCGGTGAAAGTACGCCCCAGGTCTTTGGCCTCGCCGACGTTGAACTCACTGCCTGGCCGTTCCCCTGGGACATGGCCGTGGCAACCATCAGGCAAGATCATGTCGTCGCATTTATTCCCATGCGCGAAGGCTTTGGCCGTTTCGTTTCCACCCGCCCCGACACAATGAATATTTTGCCGCCCGAAGCGCGCGTTGCAAAAACCGTTTGGGAAGCCGAGTTCCGCATCAATTATCGCCTGGTCGAAACCTACCAGAAAGGCAATGTCTTTCTGGCTGGCGACGCGGCCCATATTCATTCACCCGTGGGCGGCAGGGGAATGAATTTAGGCATTGAAGATGCCTGTTGGCTCGCATGGCTGGTTGAACAAAAACGCACGCCTGAATATTCCAGCCTTCGCCACCCCGTGGGAGAGCGCGTTCTCAAACTTACAGCGTTGCCCACGCGCCTCATAAGTTCCAATGGTTTCATGGCAATTGCGCTGCGCCGCTGGATTGTGCCAACTGTATTGGGCATGGACTGGGTGCAGGGAAAAATACTTCCAGACATGCTGGCGCTTGATACCCCACCCGCTCCGTGGCTTTGACCCCGCGCAATCGAAGGCGCTATAATGGAACCATGATTTCCAGGTTTTTCAGTTGGCTCGAAAATTCAGTCGATTCGTTTCCCGAAACTGCGCTTGAGAAACCCAAGCCCACGTTGCTGGCCTTTGCCTATCATTATACCCGGCCGTTCTTGCCCTTGCTCATTGCATCGATCACTTTCTCAATCGCCATTGCCTTTATAGAGGTCTATCTCTTCGCCTTTATCGGCAATCTGGTGGATCTCCTGGCCACGGCGGACCGTGCAGCGTTCTGGCAGGTAAATGGAACCAAGCTTGCTCTCATGGGCGGCCTTGTTCTGTTGGTGCTCCCCGTCCTGAATTTCATATCCGAATCGATTTCGCACCAGGGCCTGCGCGGAAATTTTGCCATGCGCATACGCTGGCTGGCGCACCGCTATGTGCTGCGCCAAAGCATGGATTTTTTCCACAATGATTTTGCCGGACGCGTGGCGACAAAAGTCATGCAGGCAGCCCTTGGGGTGAGGGATGCCGTGATGAAAATTACCGAAGTGGTGGTTTACGTCGCGGTCTATTTCATCGGCGCACTTATTCTCGTGGGCCGAAGCGATGTGTGGTTGATGATTCCGTTGCTGGTGTGGCTGGCGGGCTACGCCTGGGCTTGCTGGTATTTCGTGCCGCGCCTTGGAAAACTGTCTGAAGTACAGGCCGATATGCGCTCCCTCGTGGTGGGCCGCGTGGTGGATAGCTACACCAACATTTCCACCGTAAAACTTTTTGCCCACGCCGACCGCGAAGATGCCTATGCCAGGGAAGGCATGGGCTGGATGCTTGATAGCGTTTACAAATCCATGCGCATGTCGACCTTCATGACATCCGCCTTGAGCCTGCTCAGCGGCATTCTCATTTTCATGATGTCCGGCATATCAATCTACCTTTGGTACAAAGGTGCCATCACCACAGGTGCCATCGCATTTTCCATCGGCCTGACACTGCGCCTCAAGGCCATGTCACAATGGATCATCTGGGAAGTCGCTGGCCTCTTTGAAGATATCGGCGTTGTGCAGGACAGCATTGATACAATCGCGCGCGACCGCTTGGTGGCCGATGTGCCAAATGCCAAACCATTGGTCGTCACCAAGGGTGAAATCGTTTTCGACGCCGTGCGCTTTAATTACGGTAAGCCAGCGCGACCCCATGGTCGTGACGTGGTCGACAGGTTTTCGTTGCAAGTGAACCCCGGCGAGAAAGTTGGCATCGTCGGAAGGTCCGGCGCCGGCAAATCCACCCTCGCCAATTTGCTGCTGCGCTTTTACGATCTTGAAGGTGGGGCCATTCGCATTGACGGGCAGGACATTTCCCAAGTGGCCCAGGAATCGCTTCGCGCCAACATCGGCGTGGTAACGCAAGACACCTCCCTGCTGCACCGCTCCGTCATCGATAACCTGCGTTACGGCATGCCCGAGGCGGCATTCAAAAATGTGGAAGCCGCCGCAAGAAAAGCCCATGCCGACGAGTTCATTGCCAACCTCGTCGACCCCAAGGGCCGCACCGGATATGATGCCCATGTGGGTGAGCGCGGCGTTAAACTTTCCGGTGGCCAGCGCCAGCGTGTGGCAATCGCCCGCGTCCTGCTCAAGAATGCGCCGATCCTTGTACTCGACGAGGCAACCAGTGCATTGGATTCTGAAGTTGAATCCGCCATCCAGGAAAATCTTTACACCCTGATGGAGGGCAAAACCGTGATTGCCGTGGCCCACAGGCTTTCAACCATTGCCGCCATGGACCGCCTCATCATCATGGACCAGGGCCGCATCGTCGAAGAAGGCACCCACCGGCAGCTTCTCAAGAAAAACGGCCTCTATGCCAACCTGTGGAAACGCCAATCCGGCGGCTTCCTCGTGGCCGAAGACGCCATCGCCGCAGAGTAATCTTTCTTTAACCATAATACGACCACATGGAACCCTGATTAGGCCCCAGCCATATGTGAGGGAACCATGAAACACACCATTATCGCACTGACCGCCGCTTCATTCATGATCACCGCCTGCACCACCAATCCTTACACCGGGGAGCAACAGGTATCCAACACCGCCATCGGTGCGGGGACCGGTGCATTGCTCGGCACGGCGGCAGGCGCCATACTAGGCTCCACCACCCATCTGAAAACCCGCAAAACCATGTTGATTGGCGCAGGACTCGGCGCCCTCGCCGGCGGCGGCGTTGGCCTCTACATGGATAATCAGGAAACCAAACTGCGCCAGCGCCTCGAAGGCTCCGGTGTGTCGGTCACCCGCCAAGGTGACAACATCATTCTCAACATGCCATCCAACATCACCTTCGCCACCGACCAGGCAGATATCAAGCCGCATTTCTACGAAGTGTTGAACTCCGTTGCCTTGGTGCTCAAGGAATTCAATCAGTCGCTTGTCGACGTAAATGGCTTTACCGATTCTGACGGCTCGGAGGAATATAACCTTGACCTCTCGCAACGCCGCGCCGATGCCGTTGCCCAGTATCTGATTTCACAACAACTCGACGGCAACCGATTTGAGGTGCAAGGCTTGGGCGAGAGCCACCCCATTGCATCAAACGCCAGCTTCTCCGGCAAAGCCCAAAACCGCCGCGTGGAAATTCAGATTGTGCCGCTGACGCAATAGACCTTTCGCCTAATCCCAACGCCATGACCACTGCGCGTGTTATACTCACCATCCCTGCACTCACCCTTGCTGCAGCAGAGGCAACCGCCACGAGGTTCGAAGAAGATTTTCGCCTTGAAGCTCTGGCTGTCACCATCAGTGAAACCGATGAGGCGAAGAACCTTTGGGAAACCGTGGCCTATTTCGCAACCCAAAGTGAAGCGCGAATAGCCCGCGAACTCCTGCAACTTCCAGCCGGCCTGATCTCAACCCTGCCCGACACCGACTGGGTCAAGCATTCCCTCGAAGGCCTCGCACCGGTTATTGCAGGACGGTTTTTCCTCCACGGTTCCCATGACCGCGCGCGCCGGCGCAGCGGCGGCATTCGCCTTGAGATAGACGCCGGCACCGCTTTTGGCACCGGTCACCATGCAACCACGGCAGGCTGCCTCGTAGCCCTTGACGCCGTGCTGAAACGGCGCAAACCAAGGCGCATTCTTGATGTGGGCTGCGGCACCGGCGTTCTGGCCATTGCTGCAGCCAGGGCCACCAGGCATAAAACCCTGGCAACCGATATTGATGCCGAAGCAGTGCGCGTGGCTGTTCTGAATGCCGCCCTTAATGGTGTGGCCCCGCTCATTCATGCTGTTACTGCGCCTGGTCTTAAGCACACCAAAATTGTCAATGCGGCACCCTATGATTTGATTTTCGCCAACATCCTGGCCCGCCCTCTCATCAGCCTCGCCCAAGGCCTGAAAACCGTTCTGGCTCCCGGCGGCACGTTGATTCTCTCCGGCCTCACCCGTGATCAAATCCGCTGGGTGAGAGCTGCCTACGCCAACCGCGGCCTCACCGTCTCCCAAACCCTCGCCATCGGAAATTGGGCCACTCTCGCCTTCACCAACGCCAAAAAACAAAAACGCCCGACAAGCTTGCGCTCCGGGCGTTTCTTATCCAGGGCTTTCAGCCCTGGGTCGCAACTGGATTAGTTGCCCCAAACCATCTTTTCAATTTCCGAGCGGCGCACGCCGATATCGGAAAGCATACGGTCGTCCAGCTGATGCAGCTGGCGCTCAGCCCTGCTGCGGGCAAGATAGGCCTTGAAGCGGCCCAATACGCCTGGTGCAAATTCAATTGCCGTGTGGCGCGAGGTTTCACGGCCATAAGTTGTCGTTGTCATGTTCCTTCTCCTTCTTCGTCTCTAAAACCAGCTCGGAACTGACCGATTTTTGGCCTTTCGAGG
>JANMPF010000058.1:0-4153 GCA_031369725.1 Rhodobiaceae bacterium
GCTCACGGAAAGCATGTGCTGTGTGAGAAGCCGCTGGCCACCAGTTTGCATGATGCCGCGCTCATGGTTGCAGCCTGCAAGGCGGCCAAGGTGGTGTTGGCCACCAACCACCACATGCGGGGCGCTGCCACCCACCGCGCCATGCGGGAGGCTGTGAAAGCGGGCCACATCGGCAAGCCGTTGGCCATCAGGGTGGTGCATGCGGGGTATCTGCCCAAGCATTTGCAGGGCTGGCGGCTCAGCCGTCCGGCGGCGGGCGCTGGAGCCATTCTCGATCTTACCGTGCATGATGCCGATCTCATGCGGTTTCTGCTGGGTGACGACGCAAGAAGTGTCTCAGCCATGGTGC
This sequence comes from Rhodobiaceae bacterium, assembly GCA_031369725.1. GTDB lineage: Bacteria > Pseudomonadota > Alphaproteobacteria > Rhizobiales > Aestuariivirgaceae > Aestuariivirga. The sequence continues at coordinate 350 of JANMPF010000058.1, forward strand.
AGAACAGCGGCATGGCGGCACGTGGCGTGGAAGATGCCGCGATGGGCGTTATTACTTTCAAATCGGGTGTGCTGGGCCAGTTCCACGATAGCTTTACCACCAGATATGCGCGCACCTCGACGGAAATTCACGGTGACGAAGGTTCGCTGTTTGCCATCAACAACATGACACAGGCCCCGGTGGGCGAGGTGGTGTTGCGCAATGCCGGAGGTGACAGCAGGCTGGAGCTGGTGCCGGAGAATCTCTATGAAAGAACGATCAAGGCTTTCCAGTCTGCCATTGCCGGGGAGGGCAGGCCGCTGTCGACCGGCGAGGACGGTGTGGCATCACTGGCCATTGGCCTTGCGGCCGTGGAATCCGCACGTTCCGGCAAGGCGGTCAACATTGCTGACGCCAATGGCATTCAAGATGAGTGACAATTTGCCAGTTATTTGATTTGTGCCCTTGACTGTGTTCCTATTTTGTTCTTGTATCATTCCATGCAAGCAATCCCTCACTACGTGCACACATCGTGGAATACTTTCTGGCAGCACTTTACGCGGGCTGACGCTTGCGTCGCATGAGGTGGCAAACACATGCGTGCGGAAAAAATAGCAGCTCTCAGGGTTTTCCTTGGCAAGCCGGGTTTGCAGGAGGCACATCCCCGCATTCCGCTCGGCCATGGGGCCGCCGATCTCTGCCTGAAAGGCGGGCTTGAGCGCGGCGTAATGCATGAGGTTTTCGCCTTGGCCGGGCATGAGGCAGCGGCCACGGGTTTTGTGGCAGGGCTTGCTGCCCGCGTGGCTGCGGACAAGCACATGCTATGGATTCGCCAGGATTTTTCAGCGCTCGAGTTTGGCGAACTTTCAGCGCCGGGCTTTCTCGAACTTGGCTTGAACCCGGAGCACTTGCTGCTGCTGTGCGTCACCGATGCGGCAGATGGTCTGCGTGCTGCAAATGACGCGCTTTCGTGTGCCGCACTTGGTGCTGTCGTGATTGAGATTGCAGGCAAGCCGAAAGTTCTCGATCTCATGGCGAGCCGGCGATTGACGCTGACCTGTGCGCAAAAGGCCGTCACGGCTTTTCTCCTGCGCCTTGGCGCGCCGCCGGATGTCAGCACGGCGGAAACACGCTGGCTGGTGCGTGCAGCATCTTCGCCGACACGACATGAAAACTGGGGCCATCCGATTTTCAGGGCAGACCTCGTGCGCAACCGGAGTGGGACAACAGGACATTGGGTCATGGAGTGGAATTGTGATGAGGGTCTTTTCCAGAACCCCACGGCGCATCGTGGCGCTGTGGTTTCCGCGTCTTCCGACTGACAGGTTGCAGCGGCGCAGAAAGGGGCTGAAAATGTGTGGGGATTCACATGCTGAAGTACTGCCTCTGGTGCTTGTGGCAAAGGTGAACAATGCATTGCGGTTATCGGCAGTGGACCGCAAGGCAACATCACTGGGGCTTGCCATTGGTCAGCCGCTTGCCAATGCGCGCGCCATGCTGCCAGCACTCAAGGTTGTGGCGGCGAATGAACCGGCTGATCTCAATCTACTTACACAAATTGCCGACTGGTGCGACCGTTTCACGCCCCTGGTGGCGCTGGATGGCCCACGGGGCCTGCTGCTGGATGTAACAGGGGCCAGCCATCTCCATGGCGGTGAGCAGGTGATGCTGGACAGAATTTGCAAGAGCCTGCAATCACAAGGCTTTGCGGTGCGTGGTGCACTGGCAGGAACCGCCACGGCAGCGCGTGCGCTGGCCCGCTACCGGGATGGAACCGTCATTGCTCCAGGTGAAGAAGCCAAAGCCATCATGCCGCTCCCCATTGAGGCGCTCAATCTCGATGCTGTTACCACCCATGCGTTCCGCCGTGCTGGTCTCAAAACAGTGGGGCAGGTGGCCAGCCGCAAACGGTCCGAGATAACGGCACGCTTTGGTGCTGCCATGGTTTCCACGCTTGATCTGGCATTGGGGTATACGCAAAAGCCGATCACGCCACGCACTCCACTTCCGCATTACTGGAAGGAGCAAAATTTTCCCGAGCCCATCGCCACGCAAGAAATAATCCGCCTGACGCTAAAATCTTTGGCAACTGCCCTGTCAGAAATTCTGGAACAGCGCGGCGAGGGTTCCCGCTGCCTCGAAGCGGTGTTCTTCCGGGCCGATGGAGCGGTTCGGCGCATTGCAATTGAAACGGGGGTGCCCACGCGCGCACCCGCAGTCATAGAACGCCTCTTCCGCGAGAAACTGGGTGCGCTCGCCGATCCGCTCGATCCGGGTTTCGGCTTTGATCTCATCCGGCTGTGTGCAAACCGTGTCGAGCGTAGCAATTGCGAAGTCACGGATTTCGATTCCAGCACCAGTGCGAAAATGGAAATCAGCTTTCTGGTTGACCGTTTGGCGGCGCGCTTTGGCAGCCACCGCATTCTCTCGTTCCAGCCGAAGGACAGCCACATTCCCGAAGCAACCTGGGTGATGGTGCCAGCGCAATATGCCCAACCATCCAAACTTGTATGGAAGAAAATCCGCAGAACACGGGATGCCCCGCGGCGTCCATTGCGCCTGTTCACAAGGCCCGAGCCTGCATGCCTTCTAACAACGGAGCCGGGGTTGCAGCATCTGCTGTGGCGCAAAGCATTGCATGTCATCACACAGCGTGAAGGGCCAGAACGCATCGCGATGGAATGGTGGCGCCACCAGACGCTGCCGCCACCCCGTGATTATTTCCGCATCGAGGATGATGAAGGCCGGCGCTATTGGCTCTACCGCAATGGTGTCACGGGGTGTGATGGGGTGAGTCCGCAATGGCTCCTGCACGGGGTTTTTGCATGAACGCCTATGCCGAAATCGCGGTGACAACGAATTACTCGTTCCTGCGCGGTGCCTCGCATCCAAAGGAACTGGTGCAAATGGCAGCTGAGCTTGGCCATGCCGCCATCGGGATCGCTGACCGCAACACGCTGGCCGGCGTTGTGCGGGCCTATGCAGCCATGCTGGAGATCAAGGGTGACAGGCCCAGGCTGCTGGTTGGTGCGCGCCTTGTCTTCGTTGATGGCACACCCGACATTCTGGCTTATCCAACCGACAGGGCCGCCTATGGCCGCCTTTGCAGGTTGCTGAGTGCAGGAAAATTACGCGCCCCAAAAGGCGAATGCCACCTCGCGTTCGCCGATCTCGTCAAATGGCAGAAGGGGTTGCTGCTGGTGGTGATGCCGCCTGACCGTGGCGAGGGAGAACAGTCAGTAAATCGCACTCAAAAATTCTGGAATAAGGACCTTGCCCGGCAGGACGAAGGGGTGGGGGAAATCCCGCGCGAAATATATGCCAACAGCCTTCAAATGGCGTTTGGAGAAATCCAATCCCTCATCGAAAGCCTGCTTTCTGCCGCAGCTGGCCGGGTTTGGCTTGGGGTATCCATGCCGCATCACGGCGATGACCAACGCCGCCTGCGCGAGTGGCAACGCGTGGCCCATGCAGCTGGTGTGCCGTTGCTTGCCAGCAATGACGTGCTTTATCATTGTCGCGGGCGGCGCGAGTTGCAGGACATCGTCACCTGCATTCGTGAGCATGTCACGTTGAACGAAGCGGGCCGGCTTCTGGAGATCAATGCCGAACGGCATCTCAAACCAGCAGACGAGATGGCGGAACTCTTTCATGAAGCGCCTGAAGCCATTACCGAAACCATCCGCTTTGCTGGCCGGATCACATTCTCGCTGGATCAGCTCAAATACAATTATCCCGACGAGCCAATACCAAAGGGAAAGACAGCACAGCAACATTTGCACGACATTACCTGGCAAGGGGCTGCATGGCGCTATGCGGGCGGCA
>JANMPF010000090.1:0-2375 GCA_031369725.1 Rhodobiaceae bacterium
GTTGCACAAAAGGCGACGGCAGACGCCATTGCCACCAACGGACCGTTCGCGGGCATCACCGCACAGGGTGGTGACACCGGCGTTGTGCAGGCAATGATCGATGCCAAGCAGGCCTTTGTGCCATTCGGTGGTGAAACTGAAAATGGCTTCCGCAAATTCTGTGCCGCCCATGCTGCCGATGGACTGAAATGTTCGTCAGCGGGAACCGGCCCAGCGCAAGTCGCGGTTGCCATCAAAACGGCAATTGCAGCTCTTGAAGGCGAAGTTGTTCCACAGTCGGTTAAATTGCCGCTGGCAATCGTTGAAGATCCAAACTTCAAGGCTGGCCAGGACTTTTTCCCCGATCAATCCGACAATTTCTTCGTCGGCAATGCCTTCCCAACCTGCGGCATCAATTTCACTGCCCAGGAAATCATGGGTCAATCGAAAGAGAACCAGTAGTTTGATCTAGACTCCCGAGAGGCGTCGTGGAAGAAATTCCGCGGCGCCGTTTTTGGTTCGTGATCACACTGGAGGGGTCCCTTGGCCGAAGCTACACCACTTTTGCGGATGGAAGGCGTGTCGAAACGTTATGGTGGCGTGCGGGCGCTTGAAAAGGCTGACCTCGATATCCGGCCAGGCCGCATTCATGCCATCCTGGGTGAGAATGGAGCAGGCAAATCAACATTGATCAAGGCGATGGCGGGCGTCTTGGCTCCCGATGAAGGGCGCATGCTGCTTGACGGCAGGGAAATCTCGTTTGCTTCTCCAGCCGCTGCAAACAAAGCAGGCATCGCCTGCATATTTCAAGAACTTTCACTCATTCCTGAGCTGTCGGTTGCCGATAACATCGTGATCAGCGATCCGCCAACGCGTTTTGGCATGATTGATCGCAAGAAGCAGCGGGTTATTGCAGAGGAAGCCCTGGCTCGCGCCGGGGCCGGGGATATCCACCCGCTGGCGTTGGTCAAGGACTTGCCCCTTTCGCGCCGCCAAATGGTGGAAATTGCCAAGGCCCTGGCGCGCAAGCCGCGCATTCTCATACTTGACGAAGCCACTTCTGCGCTTACGGCCGCTGACGTTACAAAAATCTTCGTCGTGCTCAAACGCTTGCGCAGCGAGGGCCTGGCACTTCTCTACATCTCGCACCGCATGCACGAAATTGCCGAGCTTGCCGACGAGTGCTCGGTATTTCGCAATGGGCAAAAAGTCGAGACCTATATGGCGGGCACAAGGACAGACACGGAAGTTGTGGAATTGATGATTGGCCGCGAATACAAGAATGTGTTCCCGCCAAAGCCGATCAAAAGGCATGATATCAAAGTACCGGTATTGGAAACCAGGAACCTGTCGTGGACGGATCGCCTCAAGGATATTTCATTATCGGTAAGGGCCGGTGAAATCATCGGGCTTGGCGGTTTGGACGGACAGGGGCAGCGCGACCTGCTTCTGGCGTTGTTTGGTGTATTGCGTGGCTGTTCGGGTGAGGTGCTGATTAATGGTGCCACGGTCAAGATCAACAGCCCCACCACCGCCAAGAACGAAAAAATCGGCATGGCCCTCATTCCGGAAGACCGCAAGACTGAGGGACTGATGCTGCCAATGACGGTGCGCGACAACCTTTCCTTTTCGTCGCTGCACCGGATTTCAAATGGTGGAATTGTCAACCGTGCAGCAGAGCAAAAGCTCATCAATGAAATGATCAGCCTCCTGGCCATAAAAACGGACGGAACGGATATTGCCGTTGGTGCGCTTTCTGGTGGCAACCAGCAAAAGGTTGTCATTGCGAAGTGGTTGATGAACAAGCCACGCATCATTCTGTTGAATGACCCCACGCGCGGAATTGATGTTGGCACCAAGCAGGAACTGTATCTGCTGCTGCGCAAGCTGGCCGATGAAGGGGCGGCCATCATTTTTTACTCGACCGACTATGATGAATTGATCGGGTGTTGTGACCGGGTTCTGGTGCTTTACGACGGTAAAGTGAAACGCGAACTTGTGGGCACTGAGATTACCGAGCGCGCACTCATTGCAAGTGCGCTCAATATTGACGTGGCGGGGGCAGCACAGCCATGAAGGACTGGCGTTTCTGGTTTGCCGAACAGCGTGGCACATTCATGGCGATTGCAATATTCCTTGTGATGTTTGTGATATATGTTTCAAACCATCCTGCAGGCTTTACCGCGAACGTTGTCCAAACCGCGTCGAACAAGGGTGTTTTGCTGGCTTTCGTTGCCATGGCGCAAGCCTTGGTGGTGATTACGGCGGGCATTGATCTGTCAGTCGGCATGACCTTTACACTTACGAACTGTTTGGCGTCATGGCTTGTTACGGGTTCGCCGCTGCATGTTGCGTTTGGTGTTATCATTGTATTGATGGTGGGCGCACTTTGCGGC
>JANMPF010000116.1:0-10208 GCA_031369725.1 Rhodobiaceae bacterium
CCTTGCAGTATTCGCCATGGCCTTGCTCATGTTCGGCGTGTTCAGAAAGGATGATGCCAACGATCAGGTCACTTTGGGGGCAATCATTGCACTGGCCATTGTTGCGGCCCTCGTAATATTTTCCGGCGAGGACAAAGTCACTGCCTTTGGCGGTGCCTTTGTGGTTGATACCTTCGCCCGCGTGATGAAAGTCATGGCGCTGTTTGGATCAGCGGTGGCAATTGTCCTGTCCACCCACTTCATGAAGCGTGTCGGCATGGCGCGCTTTGAATATCCAATCCTTGTGATGCTGGCGACGGTCGGCATGATGATGATGATTTCTGCCAATGACCTCATTTCGCTTTATGTGGGCCTTGAGCTCCAGTCCCTTTCGCTTTACGTGGTGGCCGCCATCGACCGCGACAGCGCGAAATCGTCCGAAGCGGGCCTCAAATATTTCGTGCTGGGCGCGTTATCGTCGGGCATGTTGCTCTACGGTGCATCCCTGGTTTACGGCTTCACCGGAACCACAACGTTCCACGGCATTGCTGCAGCCCTGGCCGCAAGCGGCTCGGGAATAGGCCTGGTCTTTGGTTTGGTGTTCATCATTGCGGGCCTTGCCTTCAAAGTCTCGGCCGTGCCGTTCCACATGTGGACACCGGATGTTTACGAAGGTGCGCCAACACCTGTCACCGCGTTCTTTGCAGCGGCACCCAAAATCGCTGCCATGGCACTTTTTATTCGCGTGATGGTTTCACCCTTTGCCGCCGTGGTTCATGACTGGCAGCAAATCCTCGTGTTCGTTTCGATTGCCTCAATGGTGCTGGGCGCTTTTGCCGCCATTGGCCAAAATAATATCAAGCGCCTGCTGGCTTATTCGTCAATTGGCCACATGGGTTTTGCACTTGTGGGCCTTGCGTCCGGCAGCCAGGAAGGTGTGCGCGGCGTCATCGTTTACATGATGATCTATCTGATCTCTAACATTGGCGTTTTCGCCTGTGTCATTGCCATGCGCCGCAAGGGCCAATATGTGGAAGACATATCCGATCTTGCAGGTCTTGCCCGCAACAGCAAGGCGCTGGCTTTCGTGCTCTCGATGCTCATGTTCTCGCTTGCAGGCATTCCACCGCTTGCAGGCTTCTTCGGTAAATACTTCGTGTTTCTGGCCGCGGTGAAAGCCGGCCTCTACGCCCTCGCCATTATCGGTGTGGTCGCCTCGGTGGTTGGCGCGTATTATTACCTGCGCATTGTGAAAGTCATCTATTTTGATGAGCCCGCCGAAAAGTTTGACGCCATGGATGGTGAGGTGAAATGGGTGGCCTATGCGGGTGGTGCCTTTGCATTGCTGTTTGTGGGCTTTGCCAATTATCTCATCACACTTGCGGATGCCGCCGCCCAGTCACTAAATTGAAACTGCCAGAGGGTCATCGCGTCATTCATTTCGAGCGGATTGACTCCACTAACTCGGAAGCGCGCCGCCTGGTTGAGGCTGGTGAGCTTGGGCCCCTCTGGATTTGGTCAGACGAGCAAACCGTCGGTCGCGGCCGACTTGGCCATACGTGGATTTCCGAACCTGGAAATCTTTACGTGACATGCCTTTTTCAAACTGGAGCACCCGAAATCTCAGCCGTGCAAATCAGTTTTGTGGCCGCAATCGCGGTATACGAAATGGTTTTGAAACTGGATCCAAATGGCAATTTTTTGCTCAAATGGCCAAATGACGTGTTGAAGGGTGGCGCCAAATTCTGCGGGCTGTTGTCTGAAATTGTGGGCACCGATCCCACCCAAATTGCCTTGGGCTGTGGCATCAACCTGGCCCATGCCCCCGTATTGTCAAATTATCCCGTGACCAGCCTTGGGCAAGGATTTAAACCAGAAGCGGTTCTATCAGCGTTTGCAATGGAGTTCTGGCGTTGGATGGAAATATGGCACGAGGGCAGGGGATTTCCCACCATTCGCAATGCGTGGCTGCAGAGAACACGAGGTGTTGGCCAGCAGGTGACCGTCGATGGAACCGCCGGAACGTTTGCTGGCCTCGGCATTGATGGGGCATTGCTGGTGAAATATGGCGATGGACAGCAGAAGTCGGTTTATGCCGGCGAAGTGCTTTTCATCGATGTCGACAAAATGCGGCACGGCAAAAAATGAACGCCAAAAAGAAACACAATGCTGCAAACTTCGTCATGCTTCCATTGGGTGGTACCGGTGAAATTGGCATGAATTGCTATTGTTATGGCACTGGTCCTGACGATGACCGCGAATGGCTGATGGTTGACCTCGGCGTGAAATTCGGCGGCGACGCCGAGCCGGGCATTGATGTGATTTTGCCCGATGTGCATTTCATCGCCAAAAACCGGAAGAAATTGGCGGGCCTTGTGCTTACCCATGCCCACGAGGATCATCTCGGCGGCGTGCCTTGGTTGTGGCCGCAATTGAAATGCCCCATCTACTGCACACCCTTCGCTGCGCAATTGCTCGGCAACAAGCTCAAGGAACATGGCCTTGATGAAGTTGTGAAAGTTCATGTCATTCCGCTCGGCGGGAAATTCAAAGTCGGCGGCTTTGATTTGGAGTTCGTCAATGTTACCCATTCGATACCCGAACCCTGCGCGCTGTTCATTAAAACCAGACACGGCACCGTGTTTCACTCCGGCGACTGGAAAATTGACCGCACGCCAACTTTTGGTGCGGGCATTGATGAAAAGCGCTTGGCCGAAATCGGCAGCGAAGGCGTTGACGTGCTGGTATGCGATTCAACCAATGTGTTGCGCGAAGGCTTTTCACCAAGCGAACGTGACGTGGCCGACACACTGATGGATATAGTGGCCCACGCCAAGGGTCGCGTGGCTGTCACAACCTTTGCATCCCATGTGGAGCGTGTGGCCTCCGCCGTTCGCGCTGCCCGCAGCCACGGACGCGAAGTGGTGTTGGCTGGCAGGGCCATGCGCAACACCATTGAAGCCGCCCGCGCCTGTGGTTATCTTCACGATGCCGGGGCCTTTCTCGATGAGGATTCCTTCGGCTATCTTCCGCCCAACAAGATCATGCTGTTGTGCACCGGAAGCCAGGGAGAACCGCGCGCCGCAATTGCGCGAATAGCCGAGGACAATCACCCCAATATTGCGCTGGAAAAAGGTGATCTTGTCGTGTTCTCCTCGCGCACAATTCCGGGCAATGAAAAGGACGTGGCGCTCGTTCACAACAATCTGGCAAAGCTCGATGTCGATGTTCTAACAGCAGATGATGCGTTGGTGCATGCCTCCGGCCATCCGCGCCAGGATGAATTGCGCCTCATGTATGAGTGGTTGAAGCCAAAAGCCCTGGTGCCCATGCATGGCGAAGCCCGCCACCTGCGCGCTCACGCCATTTTTGCCCGGGAATGCAACATTGCCCAGGCACTCATCCCGAGGGATGGCACCATCATGCGCCTGGCACCCGGGCCGCTGGAAAATTACGACGAGGTTGCCTGCGGACGCTTGCACGTGGATGGCAAGCTCATTGTTCCGGTTGAAGAGGGCCCAGCCAGGCAGCGCCGCAAGGTTTCGATGGCTGGCATAGTGTTCATATCGATCGCTCTCGATGAAAAACATCACCTGGCCGATGATTTGCAAATCACCTGTGACGGCCTGCCGGCCGGCCTTGAACAGGAGTTGCTGGACGCAGCCGAGGATGCCTTTGAGACAATTCCGAAACCCCGCCGCAAGGATGAAGGTGTCGTCATCGAAACCATTCGCATCGCGGTGCGCCGCTGTGCTGATCAAATCTGGGGAAAAAAGCCCATTTGCAAGGTGTTAGTGCAGCGGGTGTAGCCCCGCTGCTATACTCAACCGAATCATGAGTAAGTCACCCAAGCCCCCCCACGAGGAAACCAACAAGGTTGAACCCGTCCAGCTCCGTGAGGCCCTGGAAGAGCGTTATTTGGCCTATGCGCTGTCGACCATCATGCACCGCGCGCTGCCCGACGTACGGGACGGCTTGAAACCCGTACACCGTCGTCTATTGCACGTCATGCGCCTGCTGCGACTTGACCCCGGCACTGCTTTCAAGAAATCCGCCAAGATCGTGGGCGACGTGATGGGCGGGTACCACCCGCACGGCGACCAATCAATCTACGATGCACTGGTGCGCCTGGCGCAGGACTTCTCCTCACGCTACCCACTGGTTGATGGCCAGGGCAACTTCGGCAATGTGGATGGTGATAGTGCAGCGGCCTACCGCTACACCGAGGCGCGCATGACCGAAGTGGCAAAACTGCTTTTGGAAAATCTCGACGAAGACACGGTGGATTTCCGCGACAACTATGATGGCACCGTGAAGGAACCTGTTGTTCTTCCCGGTGCATTCCCAAATCTTCTTGCCAATGGCTCAACCGGCATTGCCGTTGGCATGGCCACCTCCATTCCGCCGCATAACGCGGCAGAACTCTGTGATGCAGCGCTGCACCTCATCAGGTTTCCCAATGCCGGCGTTGAGAAACTCGCCCAGTTTGTGGTGGGTCCCGACTTTCCAACCGGCGGAATTATCATTGATGACCGCGCTTCAATTCTCGAGGCCTATAAAACCGGCAGGGGCGGTTTTCGTGTCCGTGCCCGCTGGTCGGTTGAAGACCTGGGTCGCGGGGCCTGGCAAATTGTCATCACCGAAATCCCCTACCTCGTGCAGAAGAGCCGGCTGATTGAAAAATGTGCCGAGCTTCTCACCGCCAAAAAACTTCCCCTGCTGAATGATATCAGGGATGAATCGGCTGAAGATATCCGCATCGTGCTGGAACCCAAAACCCGCACAGTTGATCCCATGCTGATGATGGAACAAATGTTCCGCAATACCGAACTTGAGGCCCGCATTCCGTTGAACATGAATGTGCTGTCGGGAGGAAAAATTCCAAAGGTCATGTCACTGGCCGAAGTGCTCAAGGAATGGCTCGAGCACCGTAAAACCGTCCTCGTGCGCCGCACCAATTTCCGCCTCGGTGAAATTGCAAGACGACTGGAAATTCTCGGCGGCTATCTCATTGCCTATCTCAATCTCGATGAAGTTATCCGCATCATCCGCGAGGTTGATGAACCAAAGCCCGCACTCATGCTGCGTTTCAAGCTCACCGATACGCAAGCCGAAGCCATTCTCAACATGCGCCTGCGCGCCTTGCGCAAGCTTGAGGAGATGGAAATAAAAACCGAGAACGGCAATCTCACCAAGGAACAGAAAGGCCTGAAATCATTGCTCAAATCAGACGATGAGCAATGGCAGGCAATCGCCGAAGAAATCAAGTCCGTTAAAGAGAAATTCAGCAAGAAAACCCCGCTCGGCAAGCGCCGGACGGACTTTGCGCAAGCCCCCGAAATTGATGTGGACCTTGAGCAGTCCATTGTCGACAAGGAACCCCTCACCATTGTGTGCAGCGAAAAGAGCTGGATCAGGGCAATGAAAGGTCACATCGAGGATACATCCACGCTTGCCTATAAGGATGGTGACCAGGCGAAATTTGTATTCAATGCCCAGTCGACTGACAAAATCATGCTCTTCTCGTCATCCGGCAAGTTTTTCACGTTGGAAGCCGGAAAACTTCCTGGAGGCCGTGGCCACGGCGAACCCGTGCGGCTCATGGCCGAGCTTGATTCAACCGATACGATCGTTGCCCTGTTCGTGCACCAACCCGGCACCAAACGCCTCCTTGCCTCAACTGACGGTGATGGTTTTGTCGTGCTGGAAGATGAGTGCGTAGCCAACACCCGTAAAGGCAAGCAGGTGCTGAACGTGAAAGCTCCAGTTGAAGCACAGGTCTGCGTGGCAGTTGCTGCAACGGATAATTATGTGGCAACCGTCGGCGACAACCGCAAACTCAACATTTTCAAGCTCGCGGAACTCCCTGAAATGACCCGCGGCAAGGGTGTGCGCCTGCAAAAATTCAAGGATGGCGGCCTGTCCGATGCCAGAACATTCAACCTCAAGGAAGGTTTGGGCTGGATTGATGCTTCTGCCCGCAATTGGACAGTAACCGATCTCGCCGAATGGATAGGAGAACGCGCCCAGGCCGGCCGCTTGCCACCCAAGGGTTTCCCCAAGAGCAACCGGTTTGGTTAGAATACTGGATGCGATGAAACGTTGGCAACGCCACAGTCTTCCAGGCGAACGTGGATTGTTTCGCCGCGCTTTACCTGTAAGTCACCTTTTATTGGGTGAAATGCCTGATGCCAATGGCTTTTGCTAAACGGCTCATTGGAAGCAACAGCGCCGCCAAAATCGGCTTCAAACCAGCTCAACAGCCCGTGAATTGTTCCACCTTCTGTCGCAATGAATGGCATTACCTCGGGCTCTGGGCAATTGAGATAGTTGTATTCGCGAATTGCCTTGGCCTCAGTAAGAAAGCGATGCTCATGCAACTCAGCATGGACGGGAAAGTAATTCTTCGTTGAAAATTTGTTGAGAATGGACAGATCAAAGCCACAGGCATCGCCGGCGCGGTTCAAATCCGCAATTGAAACACTTTCAATGAGCCTGGCCGTTTGTTTGATGATCCGTGGCATGATCAGTGAATTTGGCCCGGCAATTTTTTGAATGTCACGTGCAATTGCCGTAAAACCTTCGCCAACGACACCACAGTCCAGCGTCTCCGTAAAAATGATGTCTGCCCCGTGGGGGAGCAGTCCGCGATGAATGGCAACAGTTGAGGATTCATTTATTACCGTAATTCTCTCGCCAAACGGGGTTTGCGAAATGATTTCCTGGGCAACGCATGCCAGGTTCTCATTCATTTCGCACGAAACCACGCGTTCTGCCCCATGCCTTGCAAACAACAGGGAAATAAGGCCAGTACCGGTGCCGATTTCGACCACCGTTTTTCCCTTGAGGTTCAAATCCGCAATTGCGTTTTCGATGGCAGTATTGCGCGGTCGGTCGTTAACCATTGAAAAGTGCCAAACCGGGAAGTCGCGGTTTGGCTTTATGTGCTCGAAATCAAGGGTTAGGTTATCAGCGTTCACTTGGATTGAAGGTCGAATACTCTGGAAAGCTGTCAAATTAACCTCATCTGGAACGAACAAACTCCGTTCAGATTAAAACAATTTTGTTAACTTTATGTTATCTTAGTTTGACGCATTGTGTGGAAAATATCTAACAATCGATTGATGCTGGATAGCTTGCATTTGCCATAGTTTTCTTTGGAGCCGCGACGGCGGAAAATTTAATGTCTGGCCAAAGATTTTGGATAGCTGAGGGTCGCATTGTTTCCGACGCTTTCATCATAGATTTGCATGATGATGCGGATGCGGACCGCTTTAACCGCGATGGTGCGGTGCGGGTAACGACTGGCGATCTTGGTACTGAAATCAAATGGTCGGTCTTCTCACCCTGTTTTGCGTCACTATTTTATGCGATCAAATGGTTGCCAACAGCCAAAGCCCCCGTGGTTCTGCGCTTCTATCTCTCCGGTTGGTTCGAAGAAACCTACCCCGACGTCGAAAAGGCAATTAACCGCATTGAGCAGGTTCTTGCCAAGTGTGATTTGCATATCAAAAAGCGCACATTTGTCGAGCAGGTCGATCCAACGGGCCACGCCCTTCCCCCCATGCTGGAGCAAACATGGTTGAACCGCATTGTTGTTCCTGAAACTGCGGTTGACTGCGTTTACGAACCCCAATCTGGCAGGTTCCGGGTAAGCCGCATTGGTTCGGAGTCCACCATGGCGAAATTGTACGGGATTACGCCGATCTCATACCCTTGCATCAACGGCGGAGCCTATGATGAAACGGTTAGTGAAGCCTACAGCGATGTCTTGGACTCAGGCAAGCCGCGTTACGATCATGTGCTGGCAGCACTTCGCATGTCTGACAACGTCGTTCGCTGGGTTTCTTACCAGCGAATTGTGCTCCCCAAACACGATATAAAGTACCCTTCCGTAAGTGTGGTCGCTGAAATTGCAGATGTTGATATCAACTTGATCTGACGAAAATCACAACAGTGGCGGACGATGGCTGGTGGTGACCTCATTGATCATCTGTTCGAGGGAAGGCCGCTCGGCAACGGCGAGCCATTCAACCGGGTCCATGCCGTCTGAGGCCCACTGCCAGCGCAAGAACCCTTTTTCGAGATATGTATAGCCCATCCGGTTGAGGTGCCCGTGCGTGGCCATGCGGTGGCTGCTCAACGCCCACAAGGCATCCGGGTTCCATTTCATCAAACTCAGGATGATGCCAAGCCGTGAAAAACTGTCAAACAATTGCCTGTTGCGTACGTGCGGATCAAACCAAAACTCACCGTGATAGACCAACTTGCCCCGAATTCTTTCAGCGATGCTGTTTTTTGGGGGTGCTGCGTGCGTGGGTATCAGCATTTCTTGCCGGAGCATATATAGGCCGATGATATAAGATGGTCCCCAATCGGCCAGACTGGTGTCAACATAGTCATATCGATAGGCTTGCAGTGCCGCAGTAGCCCCGCTTGAAGAGCTGAGGCTCATCCAAAAAGTTCGGTCAACCGAGAGGTTGCAAATGTTTGGATCAAAAAATGGCGCGATTGGCTCGTTGCGTACGGCAACTCTCAATTCACTCAATTTCCGCAAGTCGGAGCTTATGCAGATTGAATAACCCATCCGTTCAATATCGGCGGCAAGACTGGCGCAAATCTTGGCCGTGCCGAGTGGATCTTCTAAGCATAACTGCGACATTGAGTTCCCCAAAGTGATGGCCCGGTAAAATATTGGACAACCTAAGCGGGCGAACCGCCAATTGCCAATAAATACAAGCAAATATGGTATATGGCAGCAAGGCCAAATGGCTATTTTCTGTTAAATAACGTCCAGCCATCAGGTATAAGGCGTTCCTGCGGCAAAAACCGCGACTTATATTCCATTTTGGGTGAACCGTTTACCCAATAGCCGAGATACAGATAATCCAGTCCCATGCGCTTGGCCCGCAGGATCTGGTCGAGAATTATGAACGTCCCGAGACTGCGATTTTCAAACGCCGGCTCATAAAAACTGTAGATCAGCGAAAGCCCGTCATCCAGCATGTCCACCAGAACAGCCCCCACAAGTTCGCCCGGTTCATCAGGCTCGGCAATAAACCGGTATTCCATCAAATGGCTGTCGACGAATGTTTCATCCACCATCGCTGCAAAGTCGAGTACGCTCATCTCGGCCATGCCGCCGTTGCCGTGGCGCGTGTCAATATAGTCGCGGAAAACGCCATAATGTTCACTGGTTGCCTTGGCGCGCACCGGGGTGCTCTGCAAGTCCCTGTTGCGCTCGATGACCCGCTGAAATGATTTGCCCAAACTGAATTGCTTCACTGGCACCCGCACCGAAACACAGGCGCCACAACCCTCGCATGCCGGACGGTAGGCTATGTTCTGGCTGCGCCGAAAGCCGCCGCGTGACAGTTGTGTGTTCAGCGAACGTGCATCTTGTCCCACCAGATGGGTGAAGACCTTCCGTTCCAGGCGTCCGGGCAAATAAGGGCAGGGGGCTGGTGCCGTTATGAAAAACTGCGGAAAATTTCGCCGCTCAATACTCAAGTTATTGTCCTTCGAACATCAATTGCAATGGCAAGATTAATGCCGCTTGCCTGCGTCGCGCAAGTAATTTGAAACATGGGTGGCATGTGGGCAAATGTCAGGTTAAGAGAGGCAAACTCTGGAGCGGTAACATGGCACTCAAAACGACGTGGATTGGCTTGGGCGTAATGGGTTTTCCGATGGCTGGCCATCTCGCTGCAAAGGCGGATGTCGCAATGACGGTCTATAATCGTAACCCCGAAAAAGCTGTCAACTGGGTGGCCCTGCACAAGGGGAAATCTGCGGCAAGTCCTGCCGCAGCCAGTGCCGGGGCCGATTTCGTTTTCGCCTGCGTCGGCAATGACAATGATTTGCGCGAGATTGCCATTGGTCCCAACGGCGCATTTCAAAACATGAAGCCGGGAGCCATATTCGTTGATCACACCACCGCGTCGGCTGATGTGGCCCGCGAACTTTCCATCGAAGCCAAAGAGCGCGGGCTGGGTTTTGTCGATGCGCCCGTGTCAGGTGGCCAGGCCGGCGCTGAAAATGGATTGCTCACCGTCATGTGTGGTGGCACGGAAACGGACTACGCCAAGGCTCAACCGCTGATCGCGCACTATTCAAAAATGCGCAAATTGCTGGGCCCGGCGGGATCAGGCCAAACCGCCAAGATGTGCAACCAGATCGCCATCGCCGGTCTCGTTCAAGGGCTGGCGGAATGCATCAGCTTCGGCATG
>JANMPF010000135.1:0-2284 GCA_031369725.1 Rhodobiaceae bacterium
CGATTGCTCACGCTGCCTTCATCCGCAAAACCCTGGAAGGCAAAGGTGTGACGAAATTCACCGTTGTTCTCAGCCATTGGCACCTGGATCATGTGGCCGGAACCAAAGTCTTTGATGACTGCCTGATCATTGCCAACAAACGCACCGCCGGTCATCTCGGCAAGCACAAAGCTGCCATTGAAACTGGCACCCACCACGGCATGCCCGCCATCAATCCGCTTGTCATGCCGACACAAACCTTCGAAGGGCAGATGACCTTGCACGTGGGAAAGCTCCATTTGGAATTGATCGAGGCAAACATTCACAGCGATGATGCGACCGTCATCTGGATTGCGGCGCTCGGTGTGCTGATGGCGGGTGACACGATGGAAGACACGGTCACCTATGTGGGCGAGCCGCAAAACTTCGATATTCATTTGCAGGACCTGGAGAGACTCTGGGCCTTGAAGCCCACGCACATTCTGCCAAACCACGGCGACCCGGAAATCATAGCCCTTGGCGGCTATGAAAAAACTTTCATCCGCGCCACCCAGCAGTACATCCGCATGTTAATGCGCTGCGTGAACGACCCGGAACTGCGCACCAGGGAATTGGCCGACATCATCTCTGGCCCGCTCGAGGCAGGCTGGGTAAATCTCTTTGCGCCCTATGAAGGTGTCCACCGCCAGAACATTGAAAATGTCCTCGCGGCAAAGCTCAATTAGCAACCAGCCTCAAAAAACTTTTTATCAAACGCAACTCTGCCCGCGCCCGCAAATACAGCAGCCATTCCTCCATTTGTGCTGACCAGTCATTGAATTGGATAACCCGCAAGCGGTGATCTGATACAATTTCCCCCGCCGACATGACAGCTACTCCCAAGCCTTGCGCCACTGTTTCACAGACGGCTTCGCGGCCCTCAATTTCAATCACCTGCTTTGCCTGAAGGCCACGTCTCTGCATTTCCGCAAGCAGCAGTTTTCGCGTCATCGACCCCGGCTCTCTTAAGACAAGCGGCAATTCCATAAGCCCCGAAACTGAAATGGTTTTTGATTTTGACAGCAGGTGGGCTTTGGGCGCAACCACCACCAGCTTGTCCTGGCGCAACTTGATGGCACCTACCGCCTCATTCTGCGGCCGCTCAGCCGTTACCGCAAAATCAATGGCAAACCCTTGCAGCTGCGCAATCAAATCAGCCGAATTGCCCGATATAAGCCGCATGGCAATGCGGGGAAATGCCTTCATGAATTTGTTTATATGGGGCAGAATGTGAACGGCAGCATCAGCACCAATGGTGATCTGCCCCTCTTCAAGATTGGCGGCCTTGGTGAGAAGTTCGTCAGCTTGGCGCTCAACCTCAAATAATCGCTCGGTGATGGTGTATAACTTCCGCCCCGTATCAGTGAGTGCCGCACCCCGCGCGTTGCGCAGGAACAACTGCACCCCATGCGCCTCTTCCAGCTTGCGCACATGGTCTGAAAGGGCGGGCTGCGTAAGCGACAGTTGCGCCGCCGCCTTGGAAAACCCGCCGCATTGGGCAACCGCGTGAAAGGCTTTCAACTGCGCGTAAGACATATCAGAATTTCCTATAGATAACATCAGAACATACGATTTGACTGATAGCAGTCAAGGCTTATTCTTCGCCCACCACATGGAGGCCAGAATGAATGCGATACCAAAACCCTATAGATCACCCTTTCAGGGCCCGGCCGGCCAGGAAGACATGCCCTATCTGTTGACCCCCGGCCCCCTGACCACGTCACGCTCTGTGAAGCTGGCCATGCTGGCCGACTGGGGTTCGCGTGATGTGGAGTTCCGGCAAATCATTTCCGACATTCGCACCCGTCTTTTGAAACTTGCCAATTGTGATGCAAGCTACGAATGCGTCATCATGCAAGGCTCCGGCACCTTTGCCATTGAAGCCGCCCTTGGCAGCTTTTGCCCAAAGGACGGATCAACGACGCTGGTGGTGGCAAACGGTGCTTACGGCGACCGCGCCGCCCAGATACTGGAACGCATCGGCAGGCCCTTTGTGAAAATTGACAAGGGCGACAGTGCGGCACCCACAGTCGAGGACGTGACCTTGATGCTTGACGCCGATAAAGCCATCAGCCACGTGTGGATGATTCACTGCGAAACCACATCCGGAATTGTAAACCCCATCGCCGAAATCGCACAGGCCGTAAAACAGCGCGGCAAGGTCTTCATGGTGGACGCCATGTCGTCCTTCGGTGCCATAGCGCTGGATATGACGGCAACAGACATGGACGTGATGGTGTCATCCTCCAACAAATGCATCGAAGGC
>JANMPF010000167.1:0-9218 GCA_031369725.1 Rhodobiaceae bacterium
GCACGCGACGACCTTGCCAACTATGGAGCCTTTGCCCACATGCAGCGCGTGAGGCCTGATGCCAATGCCGACGCGCAGATTGCCGATCAGAAGCTTACGTACATCGGAAGAAAGTTCTGCGCTGGGATAGGCCAACGTGACGCCACCATCAATTGTGAAAATAACAGTTTTGCCACCTGCAGCGACATCTGCAAAGAACACATTCATGGGGGGTTCGCCGATGAACGTCCCTGTGAAAAGATTGGCGGGGCGCACCTTGAGTTCGGCTGGCGTTGCGTATTGTTGCAACACGCCACCTTCCATCACGGCAATACGATCGGCCAGCGCGTTGGCTTCGGTTTGATCGTGGGTGACGAGAATGGTGGTGCACTTATTTTCGCGCAAATAATGCTTGATGCGACCGCGCAGCACAGCGCGAAGACGGGGTTCAAGCTGGCCCATGGGCTCATCGAGCAAGTACAAGCTGGCATCACGCACCAGAGCGCGACCAAGGCTGACGCGTTGTTGCTGACCCCCTGATACCGACGATGGATATTTATTCAGAATGTCGGAAATTTCAAGCATGTCCGCAATGGCTTTGACGCGCCCGCTGCTTTCCATTGCTGAAAGTTTTTGCGCCTTCAAGGCAAAGGCGATGTTTTCACCATTAGTAAGTGGAGGATAGAGCGAGTAGGTTTCAAAGGCCATGGCCACATTGCGGCCGGCCGGCGGCAGAGTGTGAATGGGCTTGCCGTCCAGCGTAATCGTGCCGCTGCTCACATCCTCAAAACCTGCAATCATGCGCAGGATTGATGTTTTGCCGCAACCCGATGAACCGAGAAGGGCAGCTATTTCGCCGGGCTTTACAGTGAGGTTCAGGGTTTTTACGGCATGGACAGAAGCCTTGCGGCTGGGCCGGTAAATCTTTTCAACATTGTTGAGAACGAGCTCACCCATGGAGGCGTTTTCCTGTAGCTTGATCAAACAGGTGGGTGCCGCTGGACAAAAATGTTGCTTTCACATTGGCTCCGGGTTTTGGAATGCTGGGTGACGAAGATGGGAATGACGCAAGAAACTCCCAACCACTTTCGGTTCTGAGGAGCAACACAACGCGTTCGTTGAGGGGGGTGACTGCCATGACGACTGCGGCGAGGCCTGTTGACTTTGGGCCAGTCAATTCAATTGCTTCAGGGCGCACACCGAAGGTCACAGTGTCGCCAACATAGGGCCTGTAAGCATTGTCGATTGGAATATGAACGCCGCCCAAGCGCACGCAAATTGTGTTTTCATTCATTTCGATGGCGGTTTCTGACGTGTTGATGGAAGGATCACCGAAGAGGCGCGCAACACTCAGGCTTGCGGGCTTTAGGTAAATGTCTTCTGGGGTAGAAATTTGTACAAAGTTTCCCGACGCGAGCACTGCGATGCGATCACCCAACGCCATGGCTTCTTTGTAATCCTGGGTCACATAGAGAACTGTGGCCCCGGTTTGCCTCAGCAATTGCGGCAGTTCAATGCGCATTTCGAAGCGGAGTTTGGCGTCCACATTGCGCAGGGGATCATCAAGAAGAAGAATGCGCGGCTCAGCGGCAAGAGCGCGGGCGAGAGCGGTACGCTGTTTTTGACCGTTGGAAAGTTCGCGCGGTGCATGGTCGAGGACGTGGTCAATTTTTAGAAGCTTGGCGACTTTATCAACGCCAGCCCTTATCGCTGCGGCGCCGGCCTTTTGGGCAATGAGCGGTGTGGCGATATTTTCGAAGGCTGACATGTGGGGGAACAGCGCAAAGTTTTGAAAGGCCATTCCGACGTTGCGATGTTCCGGGGCGATATCGGTCACGTCCCGGCCCGCAATTTCTATCGTGCCGGAAGTGGGCTCCTGAACGCCAGCAATGAGGCGGAGCAGAATAGTCTTTCCGCTTCCTGAGTCACCGAAGATCACGACTATCTCGCCAGCATCGGCGGCGAGGTTGAGGTCTTCAAATACCTTGTAAGCGCCGAAACTTTTGGATACGGATTTGAGAGCGAGTTGAGTCATCCTTTTACCGCTCCCATGGACAGTCCTTCAACGAGGTAGCGCTGGGCATAAAGAGCAAGTGCCAATGTAGGGGTGATCGAAAGAACGATTGCCGCCGCTATCTGGCCGTATTGAATACCCGATGCCGTAACGAAGGCCAGGGCGCCCACGGTTACAGGCTGTTTGTCGGCAGAGGCCAGAATCAAGGCGAAAACGAAATTATTCCAAGCAAAAATGAAGGCGAGAAGGCCCGCCGCTGCAATGCCCGGCATGGCCAGCGGCACCGCAATTTTTGTGAAGGTCTTCCACCAGCTGTTGCCGGCGATGCGATAGGCGTGTTCAATGTCGGGGCTTATATCTTCGAAGTAGCCGCGCACGATCCACAGAATGAGTGGCAGGCAGATCAACTGATAGACCCATATGAGGCCCACATAGGTATTGGTGAGGCCAAGGGTTTTGAAATAGAGGCTGAGTGGCAGCAACACGAGAAGTGGCGGAGCGAAGCGGAAAGAGAGAAGCGTGAAGGCGATGTCTTCGCCCAGCCGAAATTTGAAACGCGCAAAGGCATAGGCCGCCGGCACACCGAGCAGCAATGAGAGTGCCACTGAGCAGGTAGAGAGCAAAATGCTGTTCCACAAATTGTGCATGAAAGCGATATCGAGGTTGCCGGCCGTAGTTTGCAGTTTGCCGGTGATCAGCGCCTGATAATTTTCCAGAGTCGGTGAGAAAACGATAGAAGGTGGAATGCGCAGAATTGTTTCATTTGTCTGGAAGGACATGAGGAATATCCAGAGGATTGGAAACAGGAAGAAAGTGAGAACAGTCACAATGAGAATGCCGCGAATGATTTTTTCCAGGTTGGATGTGTGGTCCATGATTATCCCGCTCCATGGGCGCGTTCACGCAGTTTGAGCCATTGCTTGACGAAAAGGTTTGAAAGCCCATAGGTGATGGCCCAGAGGATGACCATGAGTGCGGCGGAGCGGCCGACGTTGGTGGCCTGAAAGAAATCCAGATAGGCCTGCACCTGGAAGACGAGCAGCTTGTCGCCCGGACCGCCCTGGGTCATTGAGTAAATGATATCGAATTGTTGAATGGAGTCGAGCAGGCGGAATAGGGTTGCTGTGATGATGTACGGCATGAGCATTGGCAGCGTGATGCGGAAGAACACGAAGCTGCGCGGCACGCCATCAAGAGCTGCAGCTTCAAATGGGGCCTTGGGCAATGAACGAAGGCCAGCCAGCAACAGGATCATGATGAAGGGCGTGTAGACCCAAATATCGACGAGAATAACGGTGAAAAGCGCTGTTGAAGGGTCTGAGGCCCATTTGAAATCATGAAAGCCCAGCAGGTTCACCAGATAGCTGAGGATGCCGAAATTCGGGTTGGTCATCAACTTCCACATGAGAGACGCCAAGGCGGGTGCGGTCATCAGCGGGAGCAGTAAAAGGACAGAGGCAACATTGTTGAACCGGTTCTGCTTTTGCAACAACAGCGCAATTGCAAGTCCCAGTGCGAGCTCAAGGACTACCGTCAAAAATGCGTAAGTAAGCGAGATATAAACCGTATTCCAGAATTTGGCATCAGTGAAGAAGCCGATATAATTTTGAAACCATACAAAGCCCCGCATTTGGGGCAAGCTCAGGCGGTAGCGCAGAAGCGAGTAATACACTGCGGTAAGAAACGGAATGAGAATGCCAATGCACATGAGCAATGCCGGCAAGCTGAGGAAATAGGGCAAGGCTTTGCGCACAAAGCGGTGTTGCTTGATTTGGAGGTGCGGTTTTGTTGGAGCTTCGGCCATCGGACCGCCATATCTTAATTGAGTTTCGAAATTAGACAAAGAAAGGAGCGCGGGCCTGAGGGGAAGCCACAAGGGAGCCTGGCTGACAAGCCCGCGCTACGAGTTTAGAAGTTAGCCGAGGCCAGCTTCCGACAGTTTCTTGTCTATATCAGCCGCCATAGTGTCGAGCGCCTCATCGATTGGCACTTCCTTGGCGACCATCTTTTGCAGGGTTTCTGACCACTGGGTGGTGAGGTCAAAGAACAGCGGCTGGGCAGTGAAATAGATCTTCGCGCCTGGTGCCGATGTGTCGTGTTGGTTGAGGTAGCCTGGATATGACGTGTCGATGCGCTTGCGGAAGATCTCATCTTTCCATACGGAGGCGCGGACAGGGTTCACGAAGTCCATCTTTTGCGCGCCGAACAGGTCGTGTTCCGTGGATGTAGCCCATTGCATAAAGTACCAAGCCGCATCTTTTTGCGTACCTGCCGCGTTCATGGCAAGTGACCAAATCCATACATTTGGTGTCGGTGCCTTGGCAGCCGGGTTGGCGGCAAATGGCGCAAAGGCGAGATTGCCTTTCTCCTTGTTGTCGCCGCCGTTCATGAAATAGCCAAGAATATCTGCATCGAAAATCATGGCGGAAGCACCCGCGCCCAAGTCTGTGCCGACCTGATACCAGGTGTAGGTTGACCAATTCTTTGGACCAGAGTCCTGGATCATTTTCACCCAGTCCTTGTGAAAGGCCTTGGAACCAGCAGAATTCATGGCAGCCTTCAGTTTGCCACCCTCAACATTGAAATCCTTTTCTCCGAAATTGGCATAGCCAGACAAAAAGCCCGGATGGATGGAAGCCCACGAGCGCGATCCTCGCACGCCAATGCCATATGGTCCACCCAAGTCCTTGGTGAGCTTGGCTGCGGTTTCAACCAGTTCGCCCAGGTTCTTTGGCGGCTTAACACCGACCTTGTCGAACATTTTTTGGTTATAGGTCAAGTTGTTCAACTCATAACCCCATGGAATGCACCATTGCTTGGCATCGGCTGAACCGAGCTCACCACCGGGAACCCCGTTCCACGATGTGGATGCGCGAAGGCCCGGCAACACGTCTTCCCAGTTATAGCCTGGATGGGTTTTAACGGGGTCTTTGATGTATTCATTGAGATCGGTGATCCAGCCCGCTGGACCATATGTCCACGTCATGTAGGCACCAGTCATGAAAGCATCATACTCGGTCGAGCCGGAAGAGAGTGCTGCGGTTACCTTGTCGAAGTAAACATCTTCAGGGAAAATGTCATAGGTTACTTCCATGCCGGTCATCGTTTTGAAGGCTTCGAGATCAGCAATCATGGCATCAGCATAGGGATGCTTGTTCAAAAGCAGCTTGATCTTGGAGCCCTTATATTTCATCCAGTCGAAATCAGCAGCCATGGCTTTGGTTTGCGCGCCATTGAGCAGCATGCCTGTGGCGGCAGCGCCGAGGCCGAGCTTGCCCGTTGCCCGAATAAGTTCGCGGCGGTTCATTTGGCCTTTTACAAATGCGTCAAACAGGCTTTTTTCTTTATCGTACATATCCCATTCCTCCTAAGTGTTGAATTGTCGTTACTGTCGAGGTTAGTCCGGTGCGGATTTTCCGCCTTTTTTGCCGGGCTCATGTCCCGGTTTTTCGTCCATGAGGCGACGTGCGGTTGCCTCATCTGTAATCAGGCCGTAAAGAAGGCCACTGCCAAGAATGGCCCGGACTGCCTGGGTTTTGGATGTGCCGCCCGCAAGTGCGACAATTTTGTGTGATTTCAAATCCTCAATGCGGGGTGCCATGGCGCGGTCTGAAACGGCGTTGGGAACATGGGTTCCGTCCATTGTGAAAAAGTGGCCGAGAATTTCAGCGCAGGCTCCGGATGCAATTACGGCGTCCACGTCTGAACCGTCCACCATGCCGGCTGTTGCAATGAAGCTTTTGCGATCCACTTCACCAATGCCTGCCACGTAAAGCTCGGCATTGCGGCTCATCTCGATAACGTCCGACACGCCGTACTGTGACTCAATGACTTTTTTGTCTTTTACCGTATTGGCAAAGAAAGGCACCGGCATCACATAAGCTTCAGCACCCGTGCGTTCTGCCAAACGGTGGATCACATCAAAAGGGCTTGCGGCGAATCGGCGGGTGAGGCCGCCGAGCAGCGACACAAATCTTACCGTGTTGGCGGGAACGCTTGGCAGCAGATCGATAGCGGCAGCGAGGGTCCGGCCATGGCCAATGCCGATTAACGAATAGGTGGCATTTTCAATCAGTGTACAGATGTATCTGGCGCCTGCAGTCCCAAGTGTGCGTAACGGCAGTGCGCCTTCGTCAATGTTTGGAACCACTTCACAGTGCAAAAGGTTGAAAGCTTCCTTGAGTTTTTCTTCCAACTCAATGCAGCCGGCGATGGGACCCTCGACGAATACGCGGATGAGGCCTTCGTTTCTGGCGCGGGCAATAAGGCGATGGGCCCTGGTGTTGGGAACGCCCAGAATTTCAGCGACTTCACCCTGGGTCTTGCCGCCAGCAAAGTGCAGCCAGGCAGCGCGTGCCGCAAGGGCTGCTTCCTCATCGAATTGAACTGGGTTGTTCCGTTGGTCCAATTGGGTTTTGCCTCAGCTGAATTTTTTTGCTTGAGCTGCAATATTTTTCATATTAGGGTTTGAGTCAACAAAATTCGACGTTGCAATGCAGCATGACAGGGTCAGACAATGGGATTTTCGCTCTCAGTAAATACTAATCCGTTGGTCAATCGTTTTGCTGAACCGGAAGACGTAGTATCTGTTCTGGTTGACGAAATTGGCATCGGTCATATGCAGTTGGTGCATGAATTTATCAACCCCTCGTGGAGTGCGAAAACTATAAAAAGATTGACGGACCGCATGGCTAAATCTTGTGCCGCAAAACGAGCAAAGGTAACTTCGATGATGACGGGCCCCTTTGGCAGGTTGAACCACTTCGCCCATCCCGATGCGGAAGTTCGCGCCTATTACGTACAATGGTTTAAAGGCATGGTGGACATCGCGGCGGATCTGAACTGCCCTGCGATTGGAACGCAGTTTGGCATTTTTACTTTCAAGGATTTTGATGACCAGTCACGCCGTACGGCGCTTATGAAAATTGCCTTGAACTGTTGGCGCGATGTGGCGGAACACGCCAAGGTTCGAGGGCTCGGGTGGCTTTTTTGGGAGCCGATGTCAGTGGGCCGTGAATTGGGCCACACCCTGAAAGCCACGCAAGAATTGCAAAACTGGATCAATGCCGGACAACTTCCTGTTCCGTTGAGGCCGATGGTGGATATTGATCATGGCGATGTGAGGTCAGCGAACCTGGCTGATATTGATCCGTTTGCGTGGGCGAGGGATTTTGCCACCCAATCTCCCATCATTCACATCAAGCAAAGTACCATGGACAAGGGCGGGCACTGGCCTTTCACCGCGCAGTACAATCAGAATGGCCGCATTACACCAGAGAAACTCTTGACGGCATTGAAGTCGGGTGGCGGAACCAACAATGAGCTTTGCCTCGAACTTGCCTTTCGCGAGCGTGAACCAATTGATAGAAGCGTCGTTGCAGCTCTAAGAGAGTCCGTGGCCTACTGGGCTCCTTTTGCAAATACTGGATTTGATTGATGAAGAAGAATGTTCCATGGATCGGCACCAGCTGGAAAATGAACAAGCTTAAGGCAGATGCAGCCGAATTTGCCATTGCCATCAAAGCTTCGTCGCTGGCCCACGCAACTGCTGTTCAGACTTTCATCATTCCGCCGTTTCCTTACATCATTGAAGTGGCCGAAATTCTAAGAGATACAGGAGTAAAAATCGGCGCGCAAAACATGCATTGGGATGACTATGGCGCGTGGACAGGGGAAGTCTCTGCGCCGATGGTAAAAGATTGCGGAGCATCAATCGTTGAACTTGGCCACAGCGAGCGCCGCGCTTTTTTTAATGAAACTGATGAAACGGTCGCATTGAAGGTGCAAGCGGCTTTGAAGTATGGTTTGCTGGCATTGGTGTGCGTTGGTGACACGAAGGTGGAGTATGACGCAGGCCAAACGACGCAGGCTTTGGAAAAGCAGGTGCGCATGGCTTTGAAGTACGTGGGTAAGGCGGCCATGAACAACGTCATTTTTGCATACGAGCCGGTTTGGTCGATTGGAATTGGCGGCGTTCCAGCTGATCCCGATTTCGCCAATGAGCAGCATGAGAGGATCAAAGCCATTACAGATGAAATCACAGGTGAAGCCTTGCCGGTGTTGTATGGCGGTAGCGTCAACCCACAAAATTGCTGCAGTTTAGCGGAACGTGCCTGTATTGATGGACTCTTTATCGGGCGTTCAGCATGGAATCCAGCGGGTTATATTGAAATTGTTGAAGCTGTTGCATTACATTTGGGAGCGAGACCATGAAGATAGCATTGGGTGGAGATGGCGCCGGAAAGCCATTAATTGACGTGATCGAAGCTCATCTGAAAGCCAGGGGCGAGCATGCTGTTAGCAACCTGAGCCAGCCGGGTTTCTATGCTGATCTGTCGGCTGTCGTTGCAAATTCGGTTTTGGACGGAAGCCATGACCGTGCAATTTTGTGTTGTGGCACCGGCATTGGCGTTTGTATTGCCGCAAACAAAGTTCGGGGCATTCGTGCGGCACTCACGCACGATACATATTCAGCCGAGCGCGCGGCAAAATCCAATAATGCGCAAATTATCACCATGGGAGCACGCGTCATCGGTCCTGAATTGGCAAAGGCAATTGTCGATACCTGGTTGGCCTCAGAGTTCGATTCCAAGGGTGCATCCGCAGCGAATGTGGATGCGATAAACAAATTGGATATTGGCCGGTAGGTGTTTCTGGTTTGGTAACAACTAAGTCCAAGATATTGAAATGATAGACGTCACACTTGGCATAGATGCAGGTTCATCTGGGGTACGTATCGCAGCGCGTGCTCAAGATGGAACTTTGTGTGCCCTTGGTGAAGCCGCAATGAACCTGCCAAATCAAATGAAAGTCAGGCTTTTGCAAGACCCACAAATCTGGTGGCAGGCAGTTGAAAAAGCCTTTTCTGGACTAAACCTCGACGGCCTGCATGTACGTGCATTGGCGATTGACGGCACGTCAGGCACGATTTTGCCAATTGATACGGCGGGTAATCCGGTGGGCCTTGCCTCCATGTATAATGATCTGGCTGAAAATGAAGATGTGGACCGCGTGGCAGCAGCGGCTCCGAAGGATACCGCCGCTCTTGGCAGGTCATCGCCCCTGGCTCGCGCTTTGCGCATGCGGCACGGGGCAGCACGCATTGTGCATCAAGCGGATTGGTTGATGGGCAAGTTTTGCAACCGATTTGATGTGAGTGATGAAAATAATGCATTGAAATCGGGCTTTGATCCGGTCGCGCAAAAATGGCCGGATTGGATTGCAG
>JANMPF010000187.1:0-2423 GCA_031369725.1 Rhodobiaceae bacterium
AGGCCCGCAAGATCGCGGCCCTCATTGGCGGCAAGGGCACTCACGACATTGTCGGCTTTCAGCAATTCAACCTGGTCTGCGGTGAGGGGAGCTCCCGGCAGAATTCCCAATACGGTTCCCAATAGTTTGGCTATCGTCCATGGCACTGGCACCAGCAAGCGCTTGCGGCAAATTGTTTCGAGGGTGAATTCCATGAGTTGCCTGAAGGTGAAAACCTCGGGTCCACCCAACTCATAGGTTTTTCCGTTTGCCTCGGCATTATCGACAAGCCTTGCCACGGCTTCGGCCACGTCGCCCACAAACACGGGCGTGAACCTGGTGTGGCCCCCACCGATCAAGGGAAGTGCGGGTGCAAGGCGGCTCATCATTGCAAACTTGTTGAAGAAACTATCTCCGGGTCCAAACACAATGGAAGGCCGCAAGATGATGGCACCCGGAAATGATGCTTTGGCGCGCATTTCGCCCGTAGCCTTTGAACGCGCATATTCACTTGCTGAATTCAGGTCTGCACCAAGGGCCGACATTTGGACAAAGACCGGGGCTTTGGCGGCCCTTGCGGCCTTGGCACAGGCTTCCGCGCCAAACACATGCACAGCCTCAAAGCTCTGCGCCCCACTGCCTGCCAACACGCCGGTGAGATTGATCACCGCAAAAGCTCCGTCACAGGCGGCAGCGAGCGAGGCAGGATAACGCACATTGGCCTGAACCGGCATGATCTGCCCGGTGGTTCCCAGGGGCTGCACGTGGCCCGCCAGATCGGGCCGGCGGCAGGCAACCCGGATGCGGTAGCCGCGCCTGGCAAGGCTGCGCACGATGTGGCGGCCCACAAAGCCCGAGCCTCCGACAAGAGTTACAATTTTTTCCGAATTCGCTGAGGCCACGTTGGATGTCCGCTGTTGAGTTAACCGGATACGCTTTTAGCCGGATGGAAGGCCAAAGCAAAGCGCTAGCTGATCATATAAACCTTGCGGATTGTTTCATGCACGCGGCAGGTGCCTTTCCAGTCTTTGGGGAAAAATGCCGCCGTATCCGGCACGATTTCGATCACCTCACCGGATTCATGGGTGTAGGTGCAGCGGCCGAGCAGGAAATGGCAGAACTCGTCGCTGGTGACATGGCAGTTCCAGAAGCCGGGTGTGCAAATCCAGATGCCTGATTCGCTTTTCCCGTTCGGGTGCCTGAAAATCACCAGGCCACTGGTGCGCGATTCTCCCTCGATCAAGGTAGGGACCATGCCCCAGTCGGTGAACGGGCCAGTATGTCCTGCTGGCGCCTCAAGGTGGGGCGCTGAACTTTCAAATTTTGTTGGCATCAGGCAATTTTCCGGCGCGTAAGGCCATCGATTACTTTGGCAGCCTTGGTGGGGCCGTGGTGGCCACGCATGGCTTTGGAGGTTTTCTTCAATTTCTCTTGCATCCTTTTGTCAATCAGCAGGGTCTTGATCTTGACGGCGAGCTCATCATCATTCCAGTTATAGCGGTCGAGCTTCAAGCCATGACCGGTTTCCTGCACGCGCGTTGCGTTATCGTGGCCATCCCACACGTATGGCATGATGATTGCCGGTTTGCCGAAATACAGGCATTCGGTGAATGAGTTGTTGCCGCCGTGGTGGATGACGGCATCAACCTTTGGGATAACAGAGGGTTGCGGGAACCATTTGTCAATGATCACATTGGCTGGAATATCCGTATACTGATCAATATGGTTACCCACATTGACCAGTCGCACCGGCATCTTGCCAATGACCGCGATCACGCGCTGCAACAGCCCGGTGTCGCCCGAACCCAGCGAACCATAGCTTACGTAGAGCAAGGGTTTGTCATTGTTGGCGGCAAACTGCGGCACCCTGTAGGGAGCATCTTTGCGCACACAGCCTTCCAGATACTGGAACTGCCGTGCCGGCAATTTGTGCTTGCGGCGGAATTTTACCGCAGATGGATAAAGCAGAATATTCATGTGGGGGCTGGCTTCGAAGAATTGCCCCAGCGGATATTTCTTTTCGCCAACGGATTTCAGAAAGACGTTGAAAGCGGCATGGATTGGCTTGATCGTGGCGTTGAAATGCTTGCGATACCTGGCAAAACCCTTTTTGTCCTTTTCACCACAGCCTGAAAGATGGGGCGGAATATTAGGGTCTTCAATTTCATTTTCCGAGCACGAGATGATGCGCACCCAGGGCTTTGTCGATCTGGTCGTAGGGCGTTTTTCGGAAATTGGGAATATGGCCGTTGATGAAATCCACCCAGAATTTCGCCATTTCTTCCGGCGGCATTGGTTCTGAAAGATTAACGGCATGGGCTTCAAAGCCATAGCGCCGGTAAATGTCGAGAAAGCCGGGGTCGGAGAGAAACACCACCTTATGGCCAAGCTTCTTCAAGGCTTGGCCAATTCCCACAGAATTGAGTGCCGGCCCAAAGGCTGCC
>JANMPF010000188.1:0-1650 GCA_031369725.1 Rhodobiaceae bacterium
GGCAACCTCTGCATGGGGCCTATCCAATACGAAATACTGCTCAGCCCCCGCCCATTGCACAACGGCACCGCGATAGGTTTTCAAGGCATCTGCCACCGCCTTGGCTTTGCCCTTGCGCGCAATGACTGTCACGATATCCGCAGGTGCCCGCACCGAAATCGTAACCCCGGGTGCACCATGGTCAGCACCGAAGCGGCCCTGGATGGCAATGCCGGAAAGTGCTGAAACCCTGTGAAAGCTGTCAGGCATGGAGTTTCTTGTTCTCCCTGTCGTAGTGCACGGGCTCGCAGATCACCCCATAATTATGGATATTGCGAACACCATCAAATATCTTCACCACTTCACCCTGCCGCGCCCGGCCATTGGCCAGCAACGCCAGTCCCAGCCACATGTTCAGCATGGGCGACCACGCAACCGATGAAATATAACCCTGGTCGGCCGCCATCGATGCTGCATCATCTCGTCCGAGGATATGCGAGCCGGCGCGAATCTTGTCCTTGGCATCATGCGGCCTGATACCCACAACACACTGGCGGTTCTTGTCGGCAAGACCTTCACGGCCCGCCATCACCCGGCCGATATAGTCTTTCTTGGTGGACATCATCTTGCCCAAACCAAGATCACCGGCAGTCGTGGTGCCGTTCAATTCGCCACCCGCCACATGACCCTTCTCGACCCGCATGATCGAAAGAGCTTCAATGCCGTATGGCGTGATGCCAAATTCAGCCCCCGCCTGCATCAGGGCGCGCGCCACCAGGTTTCCATAGTCGGCCGGAACCGCAAGCTCATAGGCATGCTCGCCGGAGAATGAAATGCGGAACAGGCGCGCTGCCATG
This sequence comes from Rhodobiaceae bacterium, assembly GCA_031369725.1. GTDB lineage: Bacteria > Pseudomonadota > Alphaproteobacteria > Rhizobiales > Aestuariivirgaceae > Aestuariivirga. The sequence goes on from JANMPF010000188.1 coordinate 837, forward strand.
CCGCCCAGAATGGAAATTTCCTTTGCCGCAAGATAGGCAAAGCTTGTGTCATCAAGTATTAGCTCGTCGACAATCTTCTGCAGCGTGGGCCGAGCCTGAGGCCCCGCTATCGCCATCTGCGCCCACTGCTCGGTGACCGACACATATTGCACATCAAGCTCCGGCCAATGGGCCTGATGGCAAAATTCCATATGGCTCATCACCCGGGCCGCATTGGCTGTCGTCGTTGTCATGACGAAATGATCCGCCGCCAGCCGCGATGTCGTGCCATCGTCAAATACAATGCCGTCTTCCCGCAGCATCAGGCCGTAACGCGCCTTGCCCACATCAAGCGTGGAGAACGTATTGCAGTAAAGCCGGTTCAGGAATTCGCCCGCATCTGCCCCTTGCACATCAATTTTACCAAGGGTTGATACATCACACAGCCCAACACCTGCCCGCGTGGCCAAAACTTCGCGCGAAGCCGCGGCCAGCCAGTCCTCTCCCTCCAGCGGGAACCACGACGACCGCATCCACAGGCCGGTTTCCACAAACACCGCACCCAACTCAGCCGCCCAGTCATGCAGCGGTGTTTTGCGCACCGGCTGGAAATGCCGGCCCACAAATGGTCCCGCCAACGCGCCAAACGAAACTGGCGTATAATAAGGGCGGAAGGTGGTGGTGCCGACCTGATCCATGCTGCGGCCCGTGGCATCCGCCAGAATGGCAATGGCATTCACATTGCCAAGCTTGCCCTGGTCGGTTGCCATGCCAGCCGTGGTATAACGCTTGGCCAATTCAATATCACGGTAACCCTCACGCGCGGCAAGCGGCA